>CAZYTI010001138.1:263-2073 GCA_964650065.1 uncultured bacterium | reverse complement strand
TACCAACTGAAAACAGTTGGATTTAGCCTGAGTCGTAGAATGTTGTTTCTTAAGTAATGTCAAAAGTTTTATGAAAAAGAGAGAAAGGCATGAAACAACAGAAACCACACCTGCCTGCCGCCCGTCTGCCTCCTGCCTTCCGTAGACAACCCGGGCGGCAGGCAGGGAGTTCACAGAGAAAAACCTTAATAATTTCTCTGTGTGCTCTGTGGTTAATTTTTATTAATTGGGAGGCTCGATTCACCCTATATCGATTGTCTAAGATTCCAGGATTGAATATTCATCGACGGTGACACGAAGCAGAAGCGCCCATCTTTGCAGTTCATGCCATGTGAAGAACTGCGAAAGCGAATGTATGTTCGGGATACCGGTCAAACAACGATTGATCACCTCCCATCACAATCTGACAGACTGACAGAGATCCAACTATTCGACCTTCAATGTGCGAACGGGATCCGAATTGGCGGCCCTGAATGCCTGGAAGCTCACGGTGATGAGGGCGATCCCCAATGCCAGGACACCCGAGAGTACAAATAAGACGAAACTGATGGGTTCCCGATAATGAAAATTCTGCAGCCATTTCTGCATGATGAACCCTGTGACCGGCCAGGCAATGACATTGGCCATGCCAATCAAAAGGACGTATTCTTTAGAGAGAATCAGCAGAAGATTGGGGAGTGAAGCCCCCAATACTTTTCGTATGCCGATTTGCTCTTTATCGAATCCCAGGCTTTTGGCATTAAAATACTTCAGTTGTCTGTAGACAATCCCCGTACAGATGATCATGGCAATAGAAACGCTGAACTGGACGACCACCAGCAACTTTCGGAGCGAGGCTTTGGAACCCTGCCGTGTTGGATTTCCCCTGAGTACACGGGTGGGCACGAAAGAGGAGAGGAGGAGGGCCGGGTAAGTGCCTGATAGCAGACCGACCATGATGGAGAACAGCATGATTACAGCCAACACACCTCCTTTAAGCAAGACATGAAACGTTAGTGTTTTTCCGGACAGTGCGTTGAAAGCGCGACCCACCTGTTCAAAGCGTACGTAGTTTTCCAGTTCGGGAATTTCATCGACCAGGGCGGGTGCCCAGGGTGCCGAGGCCGTGGCAAAACCATTTTGTCCGAAACCCGGATCGCTGAGGATCGTGTCCAATCTATATATGCGATCGGCATTTTGGTGATAACGGTCATAGCTGAGCTCGTCCTGCACATAGAGAAAAATCAGAATGGCGCTGGCCATGCCCAGGGCGAGGCCGAAAATATTGATGAATGAAAATAACTTATGGGACAACATGTTCCGCAGGGCGACTTTCAGGTAATTGTGTATCATCATACCACTCCAGTAGATGGATCCGGAGAAAAAACCGGGTAAGGATTTTAAAATTTGGAAGTAAAACCATATTCGGGCATAGATCTGATTGTGTTCCCGAGCGATGGTTGTATAGATCTCAGAAATATCGCCCAATAAATAGACAGAGTCACGTCGTGGCAGGATCCTTTTTAAGACGGCGCTCATGAGCGGTGGGATGGTGTGACGGTAATGGTGATGCATGGGGATATCCTACTTTTCAAGGGCCGGATGAATGAATCCGTCCCACATCCTTTTATGGGTTTCTTTAAAATGGATCAGAGCTTGTAAACCTTTCTCGGTCAGCTGGTAGAACTTGATGGCTTTTCCGCCCCGTACCGCATTGGGCTCGCCAATGCTCTCTTCGAGATATCCATTGAGAGACAACCGGTTGAGGGGGGCATATCCAGATACCCAGCCGATCATAGATACACCGGCAGTTATTGAGCTGATTCGCAAC
>CAZYTI010001138.1:0-253 GCA_964650065.1 uncultured bacterium | reverse complement strand
CCCTGTATACACCTTGATTTTTTCCCGTATTGGGACCAGGTAGGCATTCTCCTTCAAAAGTTTTGCCCTTGCCTTTCATGAATAGTTTTCGTATTATAAGATCATTATTTTGATGAAAGGAGGATGCCAGGGTAGATGCGTCTTAAGCGCGATTTCTTACGAAAGCAAACACTGAAGGCCATCGAGAATCGCCATCGTATCTTCGTCCTGGAACCTCCCTCTCACATTCAAAGTATCCTGGAACAAGAGGATC
>CAZYTI010001137.1:0-2074 GCA_964650065.1 uncultured bacterium | reverse complement strand
GCTGTGCCAGGCGTTCTACTGACCAATCGTCCGAACCATTGGCCCGGCTGATGAAATTGATATTTTGGGTGTTGGTCAAGAGGTCATCGAGCACACTCATCCATCTTTCAACTCCCAGATCAGGTGTTGATCGAATAAATACGGGCAGCACATGCCATGCATGAAAAATATCGCCCAAGAAGATAAAGCCCTCTTCCGGAACCCTAACAACGATATTTCCCTGGCTTCCACTAAAAGAGATCAGTTCGATCGTCAGATCGCCCATGTCCAAGGACATGCGGTCTTTAAACGTCAATGAAGGAGGAACAATTTCATATCCTTTCCTCATATCAAATTCATAACGCCTCATCAGATTGATCCAATTCTGTAATCCCGGATTATTCTCACCTGACTCATCCAACCTTTTTTGGTCTCTCGCTATCCGACCCTGGAATTCATCGGCTCGACGCTTCAAATACTGTTTCAAGTTGACCTTTTGAGAAAGAAGGCTTTTTTTACACTCCTCGTGGGCCACGATCGAGACTCTTGGAAAGGCCTGGTTTCCTCTAGATATCATATCTCCACTACTCGTATTTATCAGATAAACAAAATCTTTTCTGCCGAATTCATCGATAATGATCTCTTTCGCATCTTCGGCAATCCCCGGCGCCCACATGGAATCGATCATCACCAATCCCATTTTTGTTGATATCGCTACCACCCTCGAGTTTCCAGTCGAAGTGCTGAGTGTTAGTATCCTCTCACTCACCCTGTTTTTTTGAAATTGAACATCCTTGTTCTCCTGAGCAAATGAAAAGCAAAACAATCCCAATAAAAACACACATGATAGTATTAACTCTCTAAATCTCATTCGTTACTCCTTCTCAGCGAGCATTATGAACCTCATTCCCTTTTTTTTAGCAAAAAACATGCCAATATTACTTCCTGGGATTTTCGAATGCTTATTTAAAACTATATGTCCATTCTCGAACAATTTATGTTCACATCTGAACAGAAATTGTTCGAGAATGGACACATAATGTTAATTAAACATTCGAAAATCCCAGGAGGAAATGTTGGCATATTAATTGCTGACTAAAAGTGGGAATATATGTATAACATATTCACGAAGAGGGATTATGATTAAAAATTATTTGAAAACCGCCTTACGCATCCTTAAACGACATCCGGGGTATTCCTTTATCAACATCGTAGGACTTTCGATCGGGATGGCCTGCTTTATACTTATCGCCTTGGTCATCTGGGGAGAGTTTCAGGTCGATACCTTTCATGAGCGGTCTGACAGGATCTTCAGAGTTATTAGAATGGATGAATTCAGTGGTGTTGCTAACAGGGTTGCCGTCACTCAAGCGCCTCTAGCGGCGGTTCTAAAACGTGATTTTCCTGATGTCGAGAAAGCGGCCTGTTTTAATTATTATGGACAGGCCTTGGTCAAATACGGAGATAACAGGATCAAACAAGATTTCATTAGCTTTGCGGAGACCGACTTTTTCGAAATCTTCTCTTACAGTTTTCTTGCCGGCACACCCGCATCTGCTCTGAACCAACCTCATTCAGCTGTTTTGACAAAAGAAGTGGCAGAAAAATTTTTCGGCAGCGAAGACCCAATAGGAAAAGTCCTTCAAATCCGTAATATGCCGGATGTGATGGTGACGGCCGTTATCAAGAACCATAAAGATTCCCATCTCAATTTTTCCATCATTCTGCCCTTTTCGCTTTATAGGGAATTGGGAATCAATATCGATAACTGGAACCAATATAACTACACGACTTATGTCCAACTGCAGGAAAACATCGATCCGGCTGCTTTTAGGGCCAAGATCAAAGGGGTGTTATCTCAATACATATCTTTCGAGAACACCTTCGAACTGGAGATTCAGCCTCTAAAACGCATTTATCTCCATTCCGATTTCCAATACGATGTCCATGCCATCACCATCGATATTTTGCTGATTGTTGTGCTTGGCCTAGTCGGTATATTGATCCTTATTATCGCCTGTATAAATTTCATGAATCTGGCTACAGCCCGGTCTTCTTATCGCGCACGTGAAGTAGGACTGCGCAAAGTTGTCGG
>CAZYTI010001136.1:0-2075 GCA_964650065.1 uncultured bacterium | reverse complement strand
TAGGCGGAAGTTTTCCGGCAGGGTACATCTCCATAATGTCATTAATGAGTTTTTCGATATAATCCATAATAGCATTTAGTCCTGGCCTGGCCTTCTCAGGATCGGCCAGGGTAGCATCGCCAACCACACCTTCAGGAGTAGAAACGACTTCAATAGCAGATGCCCCGACTTGCTGCCAGAAAGGAATTGGGAGATCATAAGCGTTCCCGGATTTATTGATGTGACCATCCGGAAAAATTTTCATCGGCGTCGTTGACTCAGCATATTTCTGGTCGATCATCTCTGGAAATAGTGCCTGAGAGAATGATGTTTCGCACTCATCCGCGTGGATAAAAGGCGTTTCAAAGGGGCCACCATGCGCCTTATCTCGAATATGCTCCGGAATGACGAACCACCAATTGACGTTTACTAATATTGCAGGCACTTGATACTTTTTGGCAAATTGATGCAAAGCCAGCGGGATCACATAATCCTGTCCATGTCCATTTAAGAGAATTTGTTTTCGAAATCCTGCATTCCAGAAACCGGCAATAACTGCCCGAAGGTATGACGCCAGATCTTCTTCAGGGATGACGATGGTTCCAGGCATCCCCAAATGGTGGAAAGGATGCGAGCCATACCAAACCGGCTCAGCGACAGTACAGCCTGTCGCTTTGGCAATTTGCTCAGCCATTCGAGTGACTAAGAATGTATCTTCACCAGAACAGGCATTCATACCGTGATTCTCTGTGCTGCCAACAGGGATAATAATTAGATCACTCTTTTCAAGACGTTCCTTGATCTGGTGACCGGTCATGGTTTGGTAATAGATCCCTGTGGGCAAATCCATGTGGCCACCTTTAGGTGGTAATTCCCATTTTCCCATGATTTCAAACCTCCATGAATTAATTTTAATGTTAGAAAATGCTCATAGTATTTCGACCACTTTTCATATATTATTCCTGTACTCGTCATTCTTGAATTTTAAAAAAATAACACCTTGATGATCAAAATAAACGTTTACGTAAACGTTTTTATCAAATTATCTATAATCGAGAATTGTCAAGAAAAAAAATTTTAATTTTCCCTATGGGAATAAGGATAATCCCTGAAAATAGGCTTATTATAGGGAATGAAAATATCAAGAGTTAAAATATACTTAAATAATAATTAAAATATTATAATAAATAAACTGAGCGGTAAACACCAATAGCTGCTATTCGGAGATCAACATAAGAGCTTTAACGCTGCAGTTATGGCGGTAGTCAGTATCGGTCCTTGGATTTTATACATGAGAAAAGGGGGTGATGGTCATGCGAGGAGGATAATGACAACACAGTCGTATGAAATCCAGAAAACCTTGGAGCAAAGGGGTTTTGGATCAATGAAAGGCTTCGTCGACGAGGCGGTGGCGATCGGCGCGGGATTATGGAACTGGAAGCTCAAATGTCAGAAAGTCTCTTATTAAGCAACAACTCTAATTATTTTTCTGAAAAACTATAGCATCACATCTTCAGTAGCAATTTCTAAAAACTCAAACAATTGGAAAACATGTTGCCGTTTTTCCCATGAAATCAATAGGTTTGACATCAGATGGCCTTAAATGGTAGCTACTTTAATGTTGAGCCAATAAGATAGGCAATCTTGTACGTTCATTCCCACAGCTTCTTACAATACAGAAGAGCTGTTTCGTCCGCATCCGACGGAAGGGACAGCACCCCGGAGTACTTTATTTCCCGCACTGCGTTGAAAAACGGTGAATAATCATACCCGTCAGTTAAGCGGGGTGATGTAATTTCATGAGATTGAGTCGGATTTTCTACATGTATGTGCGCTATCGAATCTTTATAGATCAGGAGATCCGTAAAATTCACTGACAATTCAACAAGGCTTCTCAGCCCGATTGTCAATGAAAGATTCGGACTGCCTATCAAGGAAAAACAATCGACTGTTTCCTGGAGCGAATTGAGGAAGTTTGTCCTCCTTTCGCTCAAGGGTTCAAGACAAATGGTAATATCATAACGTGCTGAGATTTCGCAGAGCAGAAACACCAACTGATAAAACTGTTCTTTTAATGTCGATATTTCACCTTCAAG
>CAZYTI010001135.1:0-2077 GCA_964650065.1 uncultured bacterium | reverse complement strand
GTTCGTAACGCATTTTCCAGGTTACTGAATCAGTATTGCGAGCCGAAAAACTTTTTGCTCATCCCGGAACTCGACTATGAAACGAAATTCGGCACGCTCGTCTATCCTGATGGAACGGTCAAGGACGCGCTGCGGCTTGATTGGGGCTATTGGGAAAGTAAGGGACAGGAACACAACCTTGATGCCAAAATCCGTGGCAAATTAGCCCAGGGCTATCCGAACGACAACATTCTGTTCGAAAATGCGCAGACAGCAGTGCTAATTCAGCGCGGACAGGAAGTCATGCGCGTGCCGGTGCGTGAGGCCGACAAACTGGATCGCCTGCTAAAACAGTTTATCAACTACGAACGCCCGGAGGTTAAAGATTTTCGGAAGGCCATCGAGAAATTTAAGGAAGACCTGCCCACGATTGTGCAAGCCCTGCGCGAGATGATCGAAGAACAGGCCCAAGCCAACCGCAAATTTCAGCAGGCGCGGGATAAGCTCCTCGATATCTGCCAGAAATCGATCAATCCCTATCTGACGGTGCTCGATATTCGAGAGATGATCATTCAGCATATTCTGACCGAAGAGATTTTTCTGACCGTCTTCAACGAATCCCAGTTTCACCGTGAAAATAACATCGCGCATGAATTGCAGGCCGTGGTAGATACCTTTTTTACCGGCAACACCAGACGCAACACCCTCGCGTCGATTGAAAGTTACTATGCCGCCATCCGCCGTGAGGCGACCCGCATTCACAACCACCACGAAAAACAGAAGTTTCTCAAAGTGGTCTATGAGAATTTCTACAAAATCTACAATCCGAAGGCAGCCGACCGTCTCGGCGTGGTGTATACACCGAATGAGATCGTGCGCTTCATAATCGAAAGCGCGGATTATCTGATCTACAAAAATTTCGGGAAACTTCTTGCTGATCCGAATGTCGAGATTCTTGACCCCGCCACCGGAACCGGCACGTTTATTACCGAACTGATCGAATATCTGCCGAAAGACAAACTGACATACAAATACAAGAACGAAATCCACTGTAATGAAATCAATATCCTCTCCTATTACATCGCCAATCTGAACATCGAATACACCTACAAGCAGAAGATGGACGAATACAAGGAGTTTGAGAATATCTGTTTTGTGGATACCCTTGACAACATGAGTTTTGGCTACAAAGGGCAGCAACAGGACCTGTTCGGCTTCGGCGAGGAGAACACGGAACGCATCAAACGCCAGAACGAGCGCAAAATTTCGGTGATTATCGGCAATCCGCCCTATAATGCCAATCAGAAGAATGAAAACGAAAACAATAAAAACCGCCCTTACGATGAAATTGATAATCGTATTAGAACCACATATGTAAAACATTCTACCGCACAAAAAACGAAAGTTTATGACATGTATGCCCGCTTCTTCCGATGGGCTACGGATCGATTATATGATGATGGTGTTATAGCATTTGTCACTAATTCATCCTTCATTAATTCACGAGGATTTGATGGTTTCAGGAAATGTATTCAAAACGAATTTGATTTTGCATATATTATTGATTTAGGTGGTGATGTTCGTTCAAATCCAAAGGAATCTAAAGGTAATGTTTTTGGAATCATGACAGGTATAGCAATTTCATTCTTTGTAAAATGTCATACTACTCATCATTCTGCGAAACTGTTTTACATTTACCCTAAAACAGGTACAGCAAAAGAAAAACTTGAAGAGCAAATGCAGAAAGAGAACTAAATAATTAAAACATATAATAGTAAAATGCCTTTTCACATTAAAAGACCTCGACCTTATATGAGTAGTCGTGATGTTTATTATAGAGGTAATTGTCAATGGCAGTTTTTGAAACCCCAAGGGTAGAAGCCAGCTCCGAGGAATTAACCAGATTGCCTGCCTGCAAAGCCAGAATCTTAAAAAGCTTGTAAAAGACTTCATCTTGTCTGATATTGGCCTCATAAATATCCTTCTTAATGTAGGAGTAAGCAATATCCTGCAATATATCTTCTTTTTCTTCCGGTTCGGCCAGAACAGCCCGTGGATAACCGCCATAAGTGATATATTCTCGATACGAAATATTTAT
>CAZYTI010001134.1:0-2077 GCA_964650065.1 uncultured bacterium | reverse complement strand
CTTTGTGGCTAATTTTTTTTAAAGCCAACATCGCCTTATTAAATAAAAGATAGGAGGTCACCCCTATAAATGCAAGCATAAAATCTAAATCGGCCCATAAAAAAAGCCGTGGCCAATGCCACGGCATCTTTTTTCTTCGGCTTCATCAAATTACATTGGATGAAGGCAGTCGAAATACATACTCAATGAAACCAATCATGATCAAATCCCCGAAACCCCCTGTGTAGAAATCCGATCTGCTTTAAATCGATGTGTTTGCCCACGACATTGATAAAAACAGCCTCGTCATCCGGATCAAAAGCCATGAGGAAAATCCCAACCACCTTATCGTCATCAAATTTAACACGAATGTCCGCGCGCTCATCATCGTTTTTCACCAATACCAACCGCTCCCATTGATTGCTTTCCATCTTCTTTGCATATGCATCCATGATATCCCGTATCTTTTCTTCTTCATTCCAGCCGACATCAAAGGCCTTCACACGTACAGAGTAGATGCCGGCAAGAAAATCGGTAAAATGCCCGCCTTCATCTTCAGTCAAATCTTCTGCCAGGCGTAAAACGGCCGGCCCCAGGGAAATATCGACGAGTTTTCCCTCTTCATCCGGGATCTGTATTTCTTCAATGTTGACATAACCGGGAAGTTTTGTGATGTCAATGTCCTGTGCCATGACACCGACGCATAAACTCATCATGATACTCAGCGTCATGTGTAATTTCAGGCTTCTCATTACGCCTCTCCTTTCATCGTGATAGGATTAGAATTTCTTTATGCTGCTCTCCAGACTATCCAGAGCTGAACCACTTATACCCAGACCGATGTTCTTGATATGACCCAGATCGATATTTCCACCGAAGACATTGACAAAAGTCACTTCATCACCGGGATCGATGGACATCAAGAGGAAACCCACGACTTTACTGTCTTCGATTTTCATACTCACATTCGCCGACTCGTCATCGCTCCTGGTACGGATGATGGAAACCCAATTTTCCCTCTTGAGTTTTTTCTCAATCTTTTCCATGATGACTTTGATTTCACCGTCCTCATCATAGTCGATTTCGAACGATTTCACCCGAATGGACATGATACCGGCCAAACCTTCCTTCAAATCGTCATCATCATCAGCCAACTGCAGAAGCGCCAGGAGAGCAGGACCCAGGTCGATGTCTGTCACCCGCTCGGCATGGTCTGGAATTTTTATCTTCTCAAAATCGATGTAACCCGGATGTTTTTTAAGATCTACATTTTGTGCCTGCAAGGAGACGCACAGCACAAAGAACATGCATGCGACACCGAGACTATTTCGCTTTTTCATTTTTGACCTCCTCGAAATAAGGGTACTGCATTTTTAATACTCTTTCTAACCGTCTTGGGTAAATCTTTCAGCAACACATTTTCAACGATTTCCTTTTCCGTCTCACTCACCTTGTTTGCCAGATATGCAAGGCTCCACTTGGCCTGCTTTTTTGCCTGAACGACATCTTCCTGGGAGTATTGGGGTGTTTCCAAATCTTTCTGTTCCAATATCGGATGAAGAGTAAACAAGAGGATAATAGCCGTGGCAGCGAACCCTACCGAAAGGATCCGCCAACGGACCGAAATATCCGGAGCAAGAATCTTCGTGATTCGAGAGGATTTCTTACGATGGCCTATGGTTAATTCCTCAATCCTGCTGACGACGCCATCATCACACGGAAATTGTGGTAAATCGGACAATATTTGGGTGACTTCCTGTTCCGCTTCCAATGCAACGCGACAAGCCGGACATGTTTTGAGATGTTCCCTGAGCCTCGCCCTCTCCTTTCTGGAAAGCCCCCCATCTAGAGAGAGATCGAACATTTCTCTGAATTCATGACATGGCACATTCATTTTGACACTTCCTTGCTCTTTCTGGGAATTCTTCTGCCAAAACCCGTCTTAACATTTTTCGTCCCCGATGAATCGCTACTTTTATTGCAGGGACGTTTGTTTCCAGAATGTCACCTATCGTTTCGTATTTCAGATCCTGGAAGTAGTGCAGCAGCAACATGCTCTGGGTTTTCCTGGGCAGTGCTTTCAATGCCGTGAGTAAAG
>CAZYTI010001133.1:650-2079 GCA_964650065.1 uncultured bacterium | reverse complement strand
ATCTAAAATTATTGTTCTTTATTGAAATAGGGTGAGTAAGGTAAATAGGCTATATGAAATAATGGTCAACCAGTAATAAGTTGGAAATCTGTTTTTAGCAAGCGCCAATCTAAGTCAGACGTATCACCGGTTTTTACAAACTCTGATATCAAAACCTGCTTGGATGAAATCACAGGTGAGAACAAGCTTGTTTTTCATTGATATACAATGCCAATTTTCCTATACTTGTTTTCCAAAAAAAATAATGTTTTATTATTTCAACAATCTAATTTTAGAGGGACACAATGGGCCATGTAGACAAAATGTTCGAGAATTTGAATACAGCAGTAGTGGCGTGTGATGCCGATTTCAAGATAACCTATGCCAAAGAAAAATGTAAGCAAATTTTTAAGGCCACATCCAACATAGAAGGTTTTGTGGGAAACCACATGCGTGATTGCCATAAGCCCAAGACTATGGAAAAACTCGAAAAACTTTTTAAGGAATACAAGGAAAAAAAAGATAAATTTAGATTACTACACCGTGGACATCCCGGACGGGAAACTCACTATCGTGAATGTTCCTTTTTATGAGAGTGATACTTTTACAGGCGTGGTGGAGTTTATCTTTGAAGGTCCTCTGGATTGAGAATGCCTATCTAATATCATAATAATCTAATGTTATAATTATGGCATATGATATTTTGATTGTCCTTGCCAGACTCATTTTGGTTCTCTCATTTATTCTATAATTGAGGGCTCTTAATTGCATTCTTGGGAATTATTGTTGTTTTGTTATTAGGATGTGTGGGGAATATGGGTTAGATTTACTCGGAAAGCCCGATTTGAAGTTGAGTTATACGAACATTCAAATGGTTGGAAAAATCTCCAACGAGCTTCACAGGAAAGAATTATAAAAGGTCTACCATCCACTCGTTGGTTTAAGGCTTTTATAAATCGCTAAACCCGCTTAGTAAAATATTTGGGATTTTCCAACGTATTAACAGGTGAAAGCGAACCCCAGATAAGAATAATATGAGGTGAGCCCTGACCCAGGGCTCACCGGGATTTCGTCTTATTGCTCCTCAATCATTTCAATGAAACCCTGAATTCTGGTTCTTAACGGCTCAAAGGCCGCCTCTGTATAATTGTGCTCAATATAAATGCTGGGCAGTCCCAAACTTTTTACGTAATCTTTTAACCCGGGCACTTCATAGCCATGGGCATCACAATAACGCAGGGCCTGGAGAACAACACCGTCCACCTCGTAGTCCTTGATAAATTCTCCCAGGTAGTCAAACCGTCCCTTCAGATCGGATTGATAGTCCTTGATCAGTTCCCCGTAATTGCTCTCCTGAAAGGTTCGGGGACATCTGATGTTCGACAAATAATGCCGGGCCAAATCGTCCAGGGGATCATCGGTCATTTCAACTTCCGTGAAATACGCCCTG
>CAZYTI010001133.1:0-639 GCA_964650065.1 uncultured bacterium | reverse complement strand
ACAGGAATCGTCCATCACTACATTGGCATCAATGCTTTCGATGAGGTCCATAAAAGCCGTATCATCAACGACACTTCCCCATACCAGAAGTCTGGCGGTTTTTTTCGTTGGCCCGTCTTTTCGATCCTTGATTTCCGAAATGACTTCTTTTAAAAGCGAATTTCCTTCGGTGACCGGCAGACTCATTAAGGCAATCAACACCTGAAGTATTTCCGCCCCTGAGATCTTCGGCGGGTCGGGTTTTCGAAATTCATAGAGGTTGCGAACCAGAGCCCGCTGTTCATTATGCAACACAATGGCTTTTTTAAGTGCTTCAGGGGTTAACGTTTTATTGAAAAATGACTCCATGGCCTTCTGATAATCAATCAACAATCCCTTGAAAAAGTCTACAGCCCCCTCGTGGGTCGTGTGGGGCATATCGATAAAATGGGAAAACGGTGTATGAATGTTGGCTTTCCAGTTTCCCGCAAACTGCGCCCCTACATCGCAGGTATGGACGAATGTCATGCCGTCTAAAAAATCATATCGGCCTTTAAGAGCTACATCCAAAAGGCTTCGTAGAAAAGGGCACACCACGGACGGTAAGTACTTATCCGCCTTGGTGACGGTCTCCCTCATATCCCCGAATATACGAAAAGG
>CAZYTI010001132.1:0-2080 GCA_964650065.1 uncultured bacterium | reverse complement strand
ATTGGCATCTCGAATGAAACTGCGCACCACTTCTTCGTGTGAGCTATCTATAGAAAGTAACGATTCACCTCCCCCCTATAGAATAAGTAATTATGCGGAGTGATCAAAATTTTTTGAAGAGCAAAAATCCAAGAGTAGGATTTCAGTTTCAATCCATATCAACATAATTTTCATCACTCCGGTAATTACCCGATAGCCAGAGGAGCTAAACCTTTTCTGGCTCTTGCAATAGTTTGGGCAATATAATCCCAGGGGGCAATGTTACGCAGGCGGCAAGTCTTAACAACGCTTAAGGTTGCTGCAAATGATTTGCTGCCTTCAGGCGTAGGAGTCCCAAAGGTTATTTTGCGATACAACACGACCCAGCGCAATGCCCTTTCAGCCAAATTATTAGTTGCCGGCAACTCGGGATTTTTGACAAACGCCACCACTGCATCCCAATCGTTCAAAATCTCTTTGGCTAAGGATTTCAGTTTGGCATGTTCCGATTCTGCTCCAAGGTTGCAAGCTCTTTTCAATCTGGCCAGGGTGGGATTGCATTGCTTCTTGCCAGCTTGGCCAGAAGCCATTTCATTTATGAGCCTCCTAAGCTCACTTAAAAACCAATCTCCCATCTTCTGGGCTTGTTCATCAACAGCTCCGGTTAAGGCTACTGCCTTTCTGATTAAGTGGGCAAGGCACCGCTGACGCTTCTCATAATCACGATAAACCCTATATCCATCTGTGATAATCCACCCCACAAACGCTTCAGTAATAAGCTTCAACAGCATCTCTTTTTTACGGCTGCCTATTAAATACACTGCGATATCGGCTGTAATACCTACCCACACCCACAAAAGGATCCCTTTTTCTTTCCATGTGGTCTCATCCAAATGAACCAGTTTTTCTTCCTGCAATTGCTCAATTAACTCATCAACTATAGGATAGCACGCTATGCCGGTTTCCCTGATCGTTTTACAGATCATACCGGTTGAAAGTTCAAAATTAAACCATGTCTGAAGGTAATCTCTGATTTTATTACGGGACATGCCATAATCCCGATTCAGTGAAGCTATGAAGGCTGCCAGCATCGGGCCGATAAGTGTATATTCACTAAGTTTGATATTGCATGTACGATCTTCAATAACCGACTCATAGCCTGAACCCGGATATGCAACATTTTCATGACCACAGCTACAAACCTGACTATAATAATGATGAAGGATACAGACAATGCTTATTGAGTAAAAGCTGCTATCAGAATTCTTTTCCAATTCGTAAGTGTAGAACCCTGTATGCGATACAGCCTTATTATTATCAAGCTGATTATTACATATTATGCATTGTTTCGGATAATGTGGTTCAATGCGGTAAGCTGTCGCCCTACCACACCGGCCAAAACCCTGTGAACCGGGTTGTCTGCCAGGTTTGCGCTTATTCTTATTTTGCTCATCCTCCGGTATATCTGTTTGGTCATTATCAGAAGCGTTTTGAGTATCATCATCGGAATGTTCGGAATCACCGATATTTCTTTCATCCGTATCAGTAGCTTGTGTAACATTATCTTTTATTTTTTGATTGCTATTCTTTCCAAATGGGCTATCTGATGAAGGTGGCTTTGAACTATTCGTAGAATCCTGGTTTAAACGTTCATACAAATCTATTGTAAAATTACGCAGTCGAATAGTCAGATCTATCAATTCGCTTTTGTTCCTTTTTTCAAGGGAGTCATGACTGATTTGATTTAAATCTTCCGATGTGAATTTTCGTTTCATGGTCAAATATATACACAATATAACTGGAGTTGAGCAAGGGGATAACAAAAAAATCTGCAAATATAATTAATTATAGGAGGAGGGGGAGGTGAATCGTTACGTAATAACTTGTATTATTCTATAATCCCCATAAATAAGATTTTTCCCTACAGTTTTATCAAGGATATTTTTCTCCTGAGCTGGCGTAAGATTAGCATCGAAATTTTGTTGGTTATTTTTTCACAAATTTAAGTATTGAGTCGTATTCAGTGTTAATGCTTTTTGATTTCTTTTTAGTAATAAGAATGTATCCAGTGTTCTTTAGAGATTTTCTATCTTCTGTGTGA
>CAZYTI010001131.1:0-2080 GCA_964650065.1 uncultured bacterium | reverse complement strand
ACCTGTTTCATAACCAGTTGAATTTATTTAACTAATATTAGGACACTAGTGATATTAAATACACTATTATTTCAATGAAACCTTTGTTATATTGGACAGTTTATAATAAAAATAGAACATTTTAATTAAACAATTTTTTAAAAAAATCGTAAATCAAAATGATCATGTCCCCCATTCCAAATCGCCCAGCTCAAACGATAAGGATTATCTATGTCTCCATCCAAACTGCACCGTTGTATATTCTTGCATATTCTTTTTCTCACCATATTTTTTATTCCCCTGCAGTCCCAGGAAAATAATGGTCCTTATTCTTTTGCCGAGGAGCAAAAAATTTCTGTTTATGTGAACGGTTTCACCGATACGGCATCACTCGTTGAGGAGATTTCCTTCGCCCACTTTGTAACTGACAGAAATTTGGCACAGGTTCTCATTGTCATTGATGCACAAAATGTGTCAACCCAAGGTAGGGAATACATCATCTCTTTTTCTGGACAGGCAGACCTGAAAGGGATTCGTGACGAATTACGTTACCTTCCAGAGCCTGGTGAAACCGAAGAGACGATAAATGCGACACTGGTAAAAACAATAAAAATCGGACTGATTAAATATGCGGCCCGTACGGCGATAGGTGAAAACATCTCAATTGATTATGAGCACACAGAGGAACAGGTGGCTGCTGTGAAGGACAAATGGAATTACTGGCTTTTCAGTATCAACTTCAATTTCGATATAAACGGAGAAAAATCCATGAAGGGCGGAAGTGTGGGGGGCGGATTTTCAGCCCGAAGAATCACGGATTCGTGGAAAATCAGAGCCAGTGCACATACGTATTATAATAAAAATACTTTTGACATGGAAGAGATCGACCTTGCCTACACGGACATCACTCGGAACAGCAATTTTCATGGATTGCTGGTAAAGAGCATCAACGATCATTGGTCGGTGGGTGCTTTTGCCGAAGCCAGTCAGGCCACATATTACAACAACCAATTTTCATCAGAATTGGCCCCGGCGCTTGAATATAATATTTTTCCCTACATCGAATCCGAAAAAAGGTCTTTTACCTTCTTGTATCGATTCGGTTATATTTATAAAAAGTATTGGGAAGAGACCATCTATGGTAAAATAAGAGAAGGATTGTTACAGACTTCACTCATGGCCGATGTAGAAATATACAAGGATTGGGGTAGCATAGAATCTTCTCTCACCGGATCTGTTTACCTGAAAGACTTTACAAAAAACAGACTGACCTGGTCTTTTGAAATCGATGTTCGGATATTTAAACAGTTGAAATTTGATATCGAATGGCGGGTTTCCATGATTCATGACCAGGTCTTTTTGGAGAGAGGGGGTGTTGACTACGAGGAAGTCTTGCTGAGAAGGAAACGACTGGAAACCCTATATGACTACAGTATTGAATTGGGTTTCAGCTATTCGTTTGGAAATCTGAACAACAACGTCCTCAATCCCGTCTTCGGGAATTAAAGAATAAAGGAAAATAGATGAAATCGATGAGATGGTTTTTCATAATGGCATTAAGCGTTCAAATACCGCTCTTCAGTCAGATGCAGTTTAACGGCCAAACCGACAAAAATGCACAGCAAAAGGCATTGAAAGTTTTTCCTGAGGGGGGCATCGGTCACGATTATTTGAGAAGAGAAATCCGGTTCGTCAACTATGTGAGAGACCCGCGGATGGCCGATGTCTATATGCTCATTACCAATCAATCTACGGGGAGCGGTGGTACCGAATATACCATTGAATATCAAGGTCAGAAAACATATGAAGGCATCAATGATACGCTTAAATTCATCCGAAACAGAACGGATACCTATGAGATCTATAGAAAGGGATTGATCAAGGTCATTAAACAGGGCCTCATGCGTTATGTGGCCACGACGCCGGCCATCAATGATATCACCATTTCATATAAACCTCCTGAAGAGAAAGTCGCACCCAAAAAGGATAAATGGAGAAAATGGGTCTTCAGTGTCGGTTTTGATGTGGAGCTTGACGGAGAGAAATATGAAAAACAATACAATTTTGACACAAACATCTCTGCAAGGAAGGTGACCGAGAA
>CAZYTI010001130.1:0-2080 GCA_964650065.1 uncultured bacterium | reverse complement strand
CCTTGCAGATATTTCTGCCCCGCCCTTCAGTTCGGGGCGGGGCTTAGTTCAACAAGTATTTGGACAGAGAATTTGCCAAGATTGTACCGGGTAAAACTACGTTAAGGGAACTGAGGCAAAATGTCTTTTTAAGGGAACCGGACGGAACAGAGCGCCATCGCGGTGATGATGTTCCTCATGTGCTCCGGGGAGGTGACCTGCTTAATATACTCTATGGCGCCGGTGATATGAGAAGGATTATGGATGCTGACGTTGCCGGACACGCCTATATTCTTCGTGAAGGTGAGACCGAACTGCCTCCGGAGGTAAAGAAAATCTGGGCAGAATCAATGAAGGTTCGTGAAATCCTGGTAGATAATATCAAGGCAGACCTAACTGCACGTGAAGCGCTGGAGGTCCTGATCGATAAGTTGGAGGAGGCAGACTTCTATTATAATCCGCGGGATGAATATAACATGGATGCAGATCCTCTAAAAACCCAGGTCCATCTCGACTTACATGCTATGGGAAAAGGAGTTATAGGCCCCAGGATTTCTCCCATGGGTTCTACCTGGCATGCGAATACGAAGATGCCGCTCTATCATACATTCACTTTTGAATACATGGTGCACATGCCGGTGCCTGAATGGGGCAGAGGAAAGCATTTATACCTGTGTTTCCATGACGGGGCTATGATAGGCGAAAGCGGAGTTGAGTTTCCCTATCCACCTGCCCAGGGAATTCGTGTTATCGGAAAATCGCAGATGACAAAGAAAGCTTCGTTTCTCTTAAATATCGATCTGGGAACCACCAATACTCAACTGGATGACAAGGGTGAAATTGTTGATGAATATGATTTGCGGGCATCGGTCAGGACAAAAGAAAATGCTGGTGTACAGGTGCAATCCGTGACAATTACGACTCCATCGGGTGCCTCTATTACTGTGAAAAGAGGTGATAAAGAGGCTATTGACCAGATCGATCCAAAGTTTGGAATAGAAGTGATCCGTGGTTTTGAACGGAATGGAAATGTGGGTATGTGGATTTTTGGCGCCATAGCAAATAAAGATTATGAACTGTTTGGGGATGGGACATACATTGTAACCGCGAATTATGAAGGCGGAAGTGAAAGTGTGGAGGTCTGGTTTGGCGAATCCGGTTCTGATGAGCCATTGCCTTTTCCTGAAAACAGCGGATTCAAATCACCGGATGTATATAAGCCCATGACAAGTCCAATTACTTTTAATTGGGACACTGACCCGGTTGCACAGAGAACCGATGTCTTTTTCATCAACAAGAAGATTGCCTCAACGAAATCTGACAGTTTCCCTGTTACTACAACATCCTTTGGGCCGCATGATTTTGCGTCGGGAGATTGGGAACTCGAATTGGCTGTAAGTGTCGAGCGTAAAGGTACGGTCGATGGAGTAAATTATAGAATTTCAAAGGGAAGAGTTTACAGTACCGAAGGAGTGGTCAAGTAAAACTTACTAGCCAAGAAAGAAGGAGATAAGGCAAAATGAGAAACTTTAAAATGTTAGGCGTGATAACCTTAGTGTGTTTCGGAATTACTGCCATATGGAGCAGCTATGCTCAGCAGCAGGAAACCATTAATCCGGGTACTATAATGCCTGACGATTCGGTGGAATTGGAAAACAAGATTCGTAGCGAGAAATTTGACAAAATACTGCCGCAAGTCATGCGGGATAACAACATCGACATGTGGATTCATATAATGCGGCCATGGACACCAGATCCTCTTCGCTTTGAATTGGGCGCTGGTTCCGGTGTTTTCATCTTTACCGACCGTGGTGAAGATAAGATCGAACGTGCTGCTTTTGGTGCGGAAGTTAGAGATCCTGACGTCTATGATATTGTTATTGAAGAGGGAAAAGAACGAAAATCTGGCGGAAATGCTTTCAAAGACGGAATCCCTGTCGAACAACCTGGAACCTCGTCGGAATTGGATGTCAGGTTTGTGGGTCTCAAAGAATTTGTTAAAGAACGTGATCCCAAGCGCATTGGTGTTAATTATATGGACGATTTAGCTACAGCTTCTGGTTCAGAAGCTGCCCCACTTACGGATGGAATTTCATATAAA
>CAZYTI010001129.1:0-2084 GCA_964650065.1 uncultured bacterium | reverse complement strand
GACTCCCATTTCCTTTAATGTCATTTCCGAGCATGTGCCGACGTCAATGGAAACGAAAACGCATCCCGCCTTTTTCATAAGCCTGAAAAGATCAGGTGAAGAAGGACGGACGTGTACATCAGTCATCCACGAGAGGCCGAGGTCTCGCGAAATCATTTCCTCGCACAGTTCTCTTGCGTAATCCTCCGGATAGTTGAATTTTGGGGCAATGATGGTTGCACTTCTGATCCCGAGGTCTTTCGTTAAGACTTCAAGCTCGTCCACAACAGCGAGAATGGATCTGGTTCTGATTCTTATGCCCTCCTGGCGGGAAGTGTCATCCCAGACACTCTCGAAGGGACATCCCCTCTGCACGAGAATATTGGCTGAAAAGGGTGCCCTTTCGGAGTATTTCTGGTAATCAAAAAGTGTCCGGGCCGGTGCCTTGAATTCATCCGGGTCCTCATCTTTGCTGGCATCATTTATGCAGACCCGATTCCCATCCCTCCAGACGAGGCCCGGTATATCATCCCATCCCGTCTCTGCTACCAACCTTTCCATTAGACGGTTGAAGGCGACCACACCTTCTCCTTGAACTCCCAGATCGGCATCGAAGTGTGTGATGATTTCCTTCGGCATCATCGTGAAGCCTGTTCCGCCGAGGATTACCCTTGCATCGCTTTCACTGCGACATAATTGGACAATCTGCGCTATCTCCGGCAGCGGATTAATGCCACCGACGTTGACATTGCGGATGGAGACACCGATAATATCCGGCGTGGCCCGGCGGATTGCGGAAGTGACCTTTTCCCTAGCGTCGTCCTCGAACATCAGGTCCAACACCTCCACACTGTGCGCTTCCGAGTCGATGTTCCCAGCCAAGTATGCTACACCCAGCGGAAAAGTGGGCAATGGCTCTTCAAGTCTGTTCGACGAGATAAGCAGAATCTTCATCTCGATCCTCCATAATATTGAATTTATTGATGCTTTTGAAGTCGAAGATTCTTACGTCATGAATCATATCCAAAAATTATTTTCCTTCAAAAAAGTTTAGATATGGTATTTCATTACTTGAATACCCCAAATGGAAAAGCATAAAAATTTACATACTGTAAGTATGATCTCTATCTTGAAGGTTCTATTATTTTCAACTCATTTAGCACTGAACTCGATTAAATTATAAAACTCTAGGAATTTTTAAACAAAAACTTATGTACGCCCTAAATCTAGCTTTGCACCTTGAAATTATAAACCCTCTTCAAAGGATCTATAATCAATCCTTCCAGTAAGGTTCACGAAGAACTCGTTTGAGAACCTTACCCAAAGCATTACGGGGAAAATCCACTTCCCGGAACTCCACGGCACTGATGCGTTGATGCTTTGCAACTTGGGCGTTGGCCCATTCTTTTATCTGCTCCTCCGTTCTTGCAGCGCCCTCTTTTAGTATCACTAGGGCCAGAGGGGTCTCGCCCCATTTTTCATGAGGCACGGCTATAACGGCTGTATCTTTGACATCTTCGTGCTGTCGGAGAACATTCTCGATATCCATGGCAAATACATTGAGGCCTCCGGATACGATCATGTCTTTCTTTCTGTCAACGATATAGAGAAACCCCTCGTTGTCTAAGTAGCCCATGTCGCCAGTACGAATAAATGTACGTCCGCGTTCGTCATGCCAAATCATCTCCGAAGTAGCCTCCGGGTTGTTATGATATCCCTTCATAAACCAATGAGAGTAACCAACAATCTCGCCTACCTCAACTGCAGGCAACTCCAGCCCTTCATCATTGATGATCCGGACATCAGCACCAAAAACCGGGATGCCCACAGAGGTTGGCTTTTCCATAACGAATTCTGGAGGGGTGCCAGTCGCCAACCCTTCGGTTACGCCGTAAGCTTCGACAAGAATATTCCCGAATTTCTCTATGATTCGTTTTTTTAAAGGCAATGGCAACGTTGCGCCTGCACAACCCAGAAAGCGAAGGCTGGACAGATCAAATTGATCCAAATCCGGGTGGTCGATAACGGCCTGGTATTGGGTGGGTACCATAAGGGTAACAGTTCCTAGTTCTTTTTGCACCGTTTCAAGGAAATCAGCGGGCGTG
>CAZYTI010001128.1:1426-2085 GCA_964650065.1 uncultured bacterium | reverse complement strand
AATTGAGGATTTTCAGGGCCCAGGAAAGACAAATTTTCATCTTCAGTTTTTTCACGGAATTCCTGGTATCGCTCCAGCCAAGCTATATCAATGCTGTATCGCGTCCGTCGCAGCCGTTTCGACAGCACGGGGTCATTGGCAACTGCCTCAGCGGCACGATTAAATATCACCGTTGCGGCATTAAGATCTTCCAAGCTCAGCCAGCCTTCGGTTGAAGTTAAATAACAACTCAGAAATTTACCACCGTTTCTGTGAATGATATTGTCAAGCAATGTAATATATTCTAATAAATATTTTCCGGCAGTACCATAATAGCCGTTTAAGAACTCTGCTATCAGCCCCTTGGGATCTTGGTTGGGGTCCCACATTAATTGTGCTATCATCCAGTTTCGCATGTATAGTAATTCGCTGAGCTTGCCGAAAGCACCCTGGATCCTCATTCCATTAAAGCCAATATCTGCACAATATTTGATAGTCGGACCAATCGCATTGTGATTTGGGTACGGGGTTATAAAGTTTCGGAAATTCGCGGTATAATCCCACAGCCAGGTATGCTTTGAATACTTTGCCCATATTTTTGCATATTGACTGATTTCAGGCAGTTGACCGACAGGGGTTTTGTGATCCCGATCCAGTAGCGCCATATAGATTATGACATT
>CAZYTI010001128.1:0-1416 GCA_964650065.1 uncultured bacterium | reverse complement strand
ATGGTTTTGGGCGGTTTAATCGTGAAAAGGTATGAGTGCATACCAACGAGTACATCAGGGAATTCTTTTTCGATTCCTTCTCCTGCTTCGTTAAGGGTCTGTACCCAAGCGGCGGAATGAGAGCCTTCCTTTTCATATAACTCCATACAGTTATCGCATCGGCAATACCATCTACCATCCTGCTGAACAATCCAAGCGACCTTAGGGGGGTATTCCCATGTATGATATTCTTTTCTTATATTAGCAAGAAGATTTTCTATAATCATTTTCCGTGCTTCTTTATTGGTCAGGCATGGTTGATAGGGAAGCCGGTGTGTTCTTTTAGCCGCCTCATACATGTCGGGAGTATCCTTGAGGTATCCCAGACCGGCCTCATAGCTATACTTATCAGCAACTTCTTTATCCTTCTTTTTATCCTGCAGGTCGGGGGCAAACAATTCCATCTCGTTTTCTGGCTTAGGCTCTTCTTTCTGCGGTACTTCCATATACCAGTCGGGATGTTCAACGAAATACTTTTTTCCCGGCAGCAGATACTGTAGTACTGAACCACCGTCCGGATCGAATTTCATATCATTGCCGTTTAGGCGAAGTTTGAATGAATACGGTTTTCGTATTGCATCTTCAGCGGTGATTATTCTAAAATCAAAAGGACTGCGATAAACAACATTGAGTTTTCCGACTGTAAGGTCAGGTATTGGGGGAATCGTTTCGGCGTGACCAGCCCACCAGCGGCATCCAAGAGTATCCTGAAGAAATGTATAAACGGCAAACAGTGCCCCTCTCGGACGGCCTCCGCTGAGTACAAGGCCGTCTTTGACCGTACGAATGACAATCCCGTCAGTACCCAATGATTCCCAGTTTACATCCGGCGCCATTTTCCTGGTTTTTTCACAGGAACCTACAAAAATATTTGTCAGTCCATTAGGTTTATCAGTTATAGCCGGACGTGAGCCGGTAATTTTTTCCAGATAGATCGCAAGCTCTTCAGCAGCGAATTGCTCCATGTCCAGAGGTTCGGATGGGATAACTATAGCACATGCAATTCTGCCGTCAACTGCTAAGACCAGTTCATTATTTATTTTGCTCGATAATGCTGACAATGGACTAACCATACAAGCAACTAATAACACACAAACAAGTACTGTCTTTGATGTCTTTTCCATTTTAAATTTTCCCTGCTTTGGCTAAACATTTCATTTATTGTTTCGCTGTCTCAATGCTTCAAAGTATTCTGCTTTGGGAAGCGGACCGTATCCTTTTAGAGCTTTGCCCTGCGTGTCACAGGCGGTGTAATGATACATTGTATGGAGGAAAGCTCCGGATGCTCCGGCATCTTTTGCCATCTCTATCTGCTGGATCACCTCCTGGGGTGAATTAGGGTCCCAGTTGTCAAGGCTGAACGGCCCGGCCCCGCGG
>CAZYTI010001127.1:0-2087 GCA_964650065.1 uncultured bacterium | reverse complement strand
GGTGCCGTGGATAGTGCCCATCACCTGTCTACAGGTCGCGGGTACGCCTTCAGCAATCAATAGGCGGTAAAAATTGATGCCTTCGTCCCGTAAAGGGTCACATTCATTGACGCTGATCATGGTCGGCGGTAAACCGCGAACATCTTCAGGGGTGCAGAATCCGGGCCACGCAAGCGGGTTTCGGCGCTCCAGCTCTTCAATTCCGTAAGCCATGGCGCCGTTGTTGTTGTGAAGATCTAGTAGAATTCCGTTATTCTCAATAGATGACGGATTTTCTTCCAGCGGCCAAATGCCTGCGATATAAGGACACAGTGCGTAAAGTCCCTGTATCAGGTGCTGGTTTCCCTCTCTTGTCAACCGCAGACCGGTGGCGAGGGTCAAATTGCCACCGCCGCTCTCACCGGCGATAATTATCTGACCGGCGTCAATGCCAAGCTCATCGCTGTTGGTGGCAACCCACTTAAGACCCGATACACAGTCGTTTAAACCGGCAGGGTAAGGGGCCACTTCCGGTACGGAAGAAGGAATCAGTGCATTTCTAAAATCAACCATTGCAACAGCGACTCCCTGCCGGGCAATGATTTTTCCCCATGCCCTGTAGTTTCCATCATAACAGGACATCATCTGCATGCCGCCGCCGTGGATGTAGTAGACGCATGGCAGAGGCTCCTCTATGTCCGGACGGATGAAGAGGATGTTAATGGTATTGCCGTCAGGATCGGACTTAAGCGCTTTACTGCTGATGGACAATCCCTCCGAGGGGGCGATTTCTTCAGTGTCACAGGCATCCATAAACACCATCATCGCTTCTCTGGCTGTCACCGCCTGTTCGGAATTGACTTGGGCCAGAAGCTCTTCCCGGCTACTGACATTTTCCGCGGCAGGAACTTCAAATGCTTCAAACATCGTTTTAATGCGAGGATCGATTCTCGGATCTTTGGACAATTTGCTCATTTTTGATATCCCCCGTATAAATGTAATTCCAAATTATGCGGTAATCCTACCTAATAGGAAGTTCCGCATGCCTATCTTCCAATTTTTGACCAATTATATTCTGTTCAAAGTAGCTTATTGTTTTGGCAAAACCCAAAACAACATCATATCGCTCCAAAACCTACTTGAATCCATTGAGATAAAATTTAATCTTTACAATTCTCAAACTGAAATTTTGGGCATTCCATTGGCTATGCCCTCCTTTTTGTTAAAAAAGGATTCGTAAAGCGGTTAATGAATCATATCTGAAACTTATTTTCGTTAAAAAATTACAGGTATGTTCTTTTTCTATCGAATATCACACCTAAAAAATCTGAAAATGATCGTTACAAAATTTTGGCCAAAATAACGGATTTCTGCTGACAACCTATTCACACATCCATATACGCTGCTTCATTAAATACAGCCCAAGAGCCACAGAGGTCACAGTCCACATCATTGCCATAACAACAAAAAGGAGTTACCAGTTCATTATTATGCAAATAAAGAGGAATCACCGTTTTAAGCAAAGAACAGTTGTCGGTATATTTTTTTGCATTATGAGAAAGCATTAGTTCAAGGCTGCGACCATGATTTCTTATAATATCCCGGTGTTTTTCTTTAATCTTTATTATCTCTCTTACGGCTTTGTCCCTACTTCTCAAATTGGGCCAAGCAAGTTCAGAAGTGTCGTTTTTCGTGGGCACGTAAAAAGTAAATGTCAAGCCCTCTACAGGTAGAGGACGAAGATAGTCTATAAGAGGCTCAAGTAGATATTGAGTTTTTTGGGTCACTACACATTGAACATATATTTTTGATCTGAAATTGTCCGGTACGCGTGTTAAGGTTTTCATGGCCTGTTCAAAGGATCCTTTGCCGCGCACTGCATCATTAATTTCCGGAGGCCCATCAACAGAGACAACATATATAGTGTTTTCAAAGTCAATAAGATCGAGCGTACCGTTTGTAGTAATGTTATTATATTCAAAATGTTTTACACCTTCAATAAGAATGTCAGGCCTCAACAAGGGTTCGCCACCCATCCAAAGCATATATTCGAAACCATGTTGCCGTTTTTTCTCTAATATTTTTTCCACAAACGTATGTGTATCCAC
>CAZYTI010001126.1:0-2089 GCA_964650065.1 uncultured bacterium | reverse complement strand
TTTGGCAAACGATTCCTCAATAGGGCAATATTCTTTGAATAAGGATCAATTTGGGTTTGAAAAATCAGTTTGCAGCTTGGAAAGAGAAAAACGGACTGAAATCGTCAACTGTTGGAAGGACAAGCTCATGATGAGAAAAGACCTGATTGAAGCGATAAGTGATTACTTATCATTGAAACGAAAAATGGGACTATTAGGTCTAAAGATAAAAGCCAATTACAATGGTTGAAGTACAAGAACTCTTCCGAAAATTGAAGCCAATCTATGGCAAGAGAATCGATGATCTCTGGAAAGTCTATCTCATGGAGGACAGAGAAGGCAAGGGTGAAATCGAAAGCACACTCCAAATCATGGAATCCAAATTCTTGGGTAAATCAATTGAAAAAAACGAGCCTATTTTAGTACCTCCTCCGGAAGAAGTTATTAAAGGGCCAATTAAATTAGGAGATGTTGTTTACGGCAGTAAAAAACTTTATCCTTTTGGACTCCTTCATAAAGAACTACCCTCTCATATATGTATTACCGGTGCTACTGGAAAAGGAAAATCAAATGTTTGTATGCATCTGATCGAAAATTTATTACGAGATAATATTCCATGGTGCCTGTTTGATTTTAAGAGATCAACTCGTGACATACTTGCTGATCCAATTCCATATGACCGCTCAATTCGTATTTATACGGTTGGCAGAAATATTTGTCCATTTAGATTTAATCCTTTAATACCTCCACCAGGTATTGACCCTAAATCATGGATTGACCGTTTGGTTGATATAATAACACAAGTCCAGTATGCAGGATTTGGCGTGGCATCTCTATTGAGAAAAGCCATCGATCATGTGTATAAAGAAGTAGGAATGTACAGAAACAGTCCCCTCCTTAGAGTACCCACTTTAAAAGAAACTTTAAGATATTTACAAAACTACAAGGCCCATGGGAGGGAAATAAACTGGATGTCTTCCACCTTAAGAGCCTTGGAGGCTCTCTGTTTTGGAGAAATGGGAGAAATCCTCAATAGTCAGGATCCTATTGATCTGAAAGATATTTTGAATATGAATGTTGTTTTTGAACTAGATTCGCTATCCAATGCAAATAAGGTTTTCATAGTGGAATCCATCCTCACCTGGGTTCATTCATATCGATTATATCAGGGAGGTGATGAGACGTTAAGACATGTTTGTATAGTAGAAGAGGCACACAGGATACTGAAGAAATCCGACAGGCAAAGTACCACTCATGACTCAATACTGGATATTTTCATTACAGAAGCAAGACAAAATGGTGAATGTCTGGTCATTTTATGTCAAACACCTTCGATATTACCTGCAATAGCCATGGGAAATACAAACACAACAATCTGTCTGAATCTCAAGCACAGCTCTGACATCAACACCATGTCAAGAGCGCTTTTGTTACAGAATGATCAGAAAGAATTATTGGGCAAATTACCCATCGGAAAAGGAATCGTTAAATTGCAAGGCAGGTGGCTCAGCCCATTTCTCATTGAAATTCCTCTTTACCACCCTATTATTAAAAAGGGCTCGATCGATGATGAAAAACTGAAGAATCTAATGCAGCCCTATTTCACCGTTTCCAGAACAAAAGAAGCTCAAGATGAGCTCTGCGGGAAATTTCAGGCGAGTCCAGAGAACGGTAAATTAGAGAGATTATATGATGTTAATATTAATGATGATTATACTAAAGAAAAGATAACTAAAAATGAACAGAAGATGTTAATCGATGTTATAAATAATCCTGGATCAGGAATAGTAGAAAGATATAATAGGTTAAAATTAAGTAGAAGAAAAGGTAATAATACAAAACTTTTACTTATTAAAAATGATATTATTAAAGAAATACCAATAATTACAAAAAAGGGGAAAGTGATGTTATTAGAATTAACAAAAATTGGTAGAACATATTATAATGGAATGAATGGTGATAATTATTACAAGAAAAGAAGTGGTGGGGCAATACATGAATATTGGAAAGATCAGATAGCGAAGTACTACAAGGAAAAAGGCTTGCAAATCATAAAAGAAATGCCTGTGAATGGAGGGAAGACGGTCGATATTTGTATTCAAAATAATGG
>CAZYTI010001125.1:0-2091 GCA_964650065.1 uncultured bacterium | reverse complement strand
ACGAGGTTTTAATCGACCACTTTGAGCCAACCACCGTCAACATAGTACGTTGAGCCGACACAATAACTTGCCCGTGGAGAACAGAGGAAGACGAAGAAATTGGCTAATTCTTCAGGAGAAGCAAAGCGACCGATCGGGGCGGTCTCTTTGGCAATCCGATCGAGATATTCATCTGGGGTAATCCCTTCCTCTTTGCTAAGGATACCAGCGGTTTTACGCCAATCGGGAGTGAGAATCAAACCAGGGTTGATCGTGTTCACACGGATATTGTCTTTAATCACTTCATTCGCAAGGCATTTTGAAAACATCACCAGCGCAGCTTTGGTTGTGTTGTAAATTGGCTCATAACCAAGAGGTTGCTTTGCACAGATTGAGGCATTATTGATAATCACGCCCCCACCCCGTTTTCGCATAAACGGGACAAGTGCCCTGGACAGCCGAACCGCTGCCATTACATGTAAATCCCAATAATGCTGCCACTTTTCATCGGGAGCATCCATGATCGTTTCGGCACTGCCGGTTCCGGCGTTGTTGATGAGAATATCCACCCCATCAAATTCCTGCTCTGTACGAGACACCAACGATGCTATATCCTCGACGTCAGTTACATCGGTTTTGACACCTATAGCTTTTACTCCAAACTTTTCTTTGATCTGGTCTGCAACGCCAAGGAGCCGTTCTTCATTTCTCGCGCAGAGCACAAGATTGACGCCTTCCTGTGCCAGTCCTTCGGCAACTGCTAAGCCGATTCCGACACTTCCGCCGGTAATGACAGCGACTTTATCTTTAAGCCCTAAATCCATAATTATTTTCCTCCTAATTGGAGTGCAAGATTTATCTTGCTTTTTAGATTTGGCAAAATAAATTTTGCACTCCAGGGTTATCCAACCATAATCATGACCTTCATCGCCCGGTCTTTGGCTTTTTCAATATATTGATAGGCATCCAGGTATGACTGGAACGGAAACGTGTCAGTGATTAATGGTTCCAGGCACAATTTTCCGGCATTGGCAAATTCGATCGCCGTTTCGTAATCTTTCTTCTGGTACATCAACGTTCCGATCAGGCTGAGTTCTCTGTCCTGTACCAGCCCTAAGTCGACAACCGGCTTTTTCCCGAATACTCCGACGATTACAATCTTCGTTCCTTTGCGGGCACAGTTAATCGCATGGGTGATCGTCGGTTCAACACCAACACATTCCAGAATGAGATCTGCTTTATCAGGTCCAAAATCTCGGAGAATCGCTTCGCTCAGATCCTCCTTTTCCGGATTGACGATAAAATCAATCCCGCAGGCTTTCGCCTTTTCCAGACGGAAATCACTCAAATCGACATTCATCACTGCCGCCGCACTAAGCCCTTTGGCGGACTGTCCAACGAGGTTTCCAATCGGTCCGGCTCCCAATACCAATACCTTTTTCCCGGCTATATCTTCACCAGATCGCCTCAAGGCATGTACCGCCACCGAGACCGGTTCGATCATCGCGCCTGCTTCATACGACATATCTTCTGGTAATTTGATTGTCATATCGGCAGGTATGACAAAATATTCCTGGGCTGCCCCACTAGTTTGAAACCCCATGACCTTGAGCGAATCACAGATATGATACATCCCATGTCGGCAGGGATAACATTCCCCGCAGGTGACCTGCGGCATAAACGTCACCTTATCTCCCAACGCAAACTCAGTCACTTGATCTCCAACCTCTACAATTTCCCCAGACACCTCATGCCCCTGAACAACCGGGTAACTGGTGTAGGGGTGCAATCCATGAAACACATGAATATCAGAACCACAAATGCCGATTTTTTTGATCTTAATCAAGACTTCATCCGCCTCCGGTGTAGGCTTATCAACCTGGTTAAACTCTATTTTCCCGGGATCGACCATCACTGCTTGTAACATTTTTTCCTCCTTTACTTAATAATAATCAATTTACTCCGGTCGAAGGTTATCGCGACCGCAACAACAATTAATATACCTAAGAGCATTTGTTGCCAGTAGACATCTATTCCGATCACAATCATGCCGTTATTAATCATACTTATGATCAAAGCTCCCACAAGGGTATTTAGAGATCCTCCGGCACC
>CAZYTI010001124.1:0-2092 GCA_964650065.1 uncultured bacterium | reverse complement strand
AACATGACCAACACGAGCCCCAATGGAGCGAAGTGCGAAAAATTGGTGACCATCTCGAGAACAAATCGTTGTATCCCGTATTGGGAAACGAGGTTCTTTGCGGTGACGATCTCCTGACTCACTGGATGGGTTACGGAAACACCAAATAGACCACAAATGAATGAACATAACACTACAAAAATCGCCAGATATACGAACATCCAGAAAGGATGGGGCAACTTGTTGCCAACCCTTTCAATCCAGATTAAGAATTTTTCCATCATCGATAATATCCCTTCCTGTTTTAGATACCCTTTTCAAAAAGATCGACGCCATCATTTATAATAACTTATTCATGATGTTCATAAACCTGGTGTTACTAATGGGATGCTCAGCGATCACTTTCCCATCATATAAAATACAGAAGGTGCCGAATGGACATGGACTTTCTTGTGCTTCTTTGTAAGTTTTTAAGGTTATTAATTCAGGCCTCATTTTGAATACAGTTTCTGCACTCTCACATATTTCATTCACATTTTTTACCGTGTAAGGACATTGATACGCTCTGATGATAAGGTCTTGATTTTCATGCCCTCTTTAAAACGTTTCTTCGACCATTCAACCTTTTCCGGGAATCCGGGCCTTTTCATACTCTTATACCCACAGATGCCCAACTGCCGTACATTCTCTGAATGGGTATCGATAATTTTCACTTTTTCTCTCATTCTATTTTTCTAAAGCTTTTATATGATATTGTCCTACATGGTATTACTGGATTGTACCATCCTGCATTATAACCCGGATCACCACAATGATGACTTTATTATGTTGTGTTCTTCCAAAAACAAATTGGTAATCTTATTCTCTTTCGATCCAACAGTTGGGTTGTCGATGTTGATGTGCAACAGCAATAATATAAATATGATTACTTTCGATTGAATATGGAACTTTATTTTGTGGTTTAATTTAATATTTAAAATAGATTATTATTACTGAAAAATCAAGCAGAAAGTAAGATTTGAACATTCAACTTCTTAAAAGTATGACGCTCGATGGGATGGGCACCGCCCCCTGTCGTCTCACCGACGATCGTGGCCCGGTTGAGATGTTTCAAATTATAGGTGAACTCTTCAGCTGCAGAAAAAGTACGATGACTCGTTAAAACAAAAATCGGAACATCCGTCATCCGCGGCCCCCGAACCTGGGTGTAGGTCCGGAATTCCTGGTAACTGTCCGTCCGCCGAATATAAATAGGGAATCCAAAACATCGGATTCCCTATTCGTAGGTGTTTTAAAAATGATCGACTTGTTCTTTGGATGTGCGTGGTAGACTTTAGCCGCGATCTTCCATCCCTCATCAAATTTCAAAAGGGATAAATAATCGGTGTAGACTTTCTTCCCATCTTTGGATATCTCTATTTTTGCCGCGGCACACCCACCCGTAATATCGAGGCTGACAATCCTGCAGTCCATTTTAGCGCGTGATGCATCGAAATTGGGATCCTCCTTACCTTTTTCAATACCCTTGATCCACGTATCGATGGGATATTTGCCAATAGCGTTGCCTTTAGCGGAAAAAATAGCAAAATCAGCGTGGAAGCCCTTCCTCATGCTTTGGGTATCCAGATCGTTAAATGCACCGTTGAAGTAAGAAGCTTTGATCACTTTTTCGACATCGCCTTTATCATCCGCACCCATTACGAAATGTGCAATAAATACCACTATGACCAGTCCGATAATAATGACTGCTTTTTTCTTCATAATCACTATCCTCCTATCAATGTTCATTTTTATCTTTGTATAATGGATATATACATTGTAACGATACAGGTCGAAAAAAGATTCATAAATTATAAAAAAGCACATCAGGTTATCAGAGAATCAGTCGGCAGGAGATCAGAATATAAGGATATCAGATAATGAATAGATCATAAAATTCCGTTTAAATCCGTCCAATCTGTTCGATCCGCGTTCCATTCGCGTTCCATTCTCACTCATACTTCAGAGAATTAACCGGGTTGGCCACCGCCGCTTTCACCGATTGTACACTCACGGTCATGCCCGCTACAGCTAATGCCATCACTGCGGCAAACAAAAACAGGACTATATTTAC
>CAZYTI010001123.1:0-2102 GCA_964650065.1 uncultured bacterium | reverse complement strand
ATTTTTCGATCTCTCCCGATCAATGCTGCCTCCACCAAAGTATTCATTCACCTCTACTCCTAAGGATAGTGAACTCACTTTAAATGTATGGCTGGAAATTTTATATTAACATTATAAACGATTATTCGGAAGAATGCAAGGAAAAAATTAAATTTTCCGAAAATAACAAAGGAAAATTAGAAGTATTTTATCGGAATGTCTACTTTTTCTGACACCTGACAATATTCAATTGCCACGAGGGCTCGAAGACTCAAAGTAATAATACATATTGAGGTTATTGGGTTCAGAGTTCAAGGTTCAGAGTTATTAATTTTACGCTTCTTATATTTCTTGAGATAATTGATGAAACCTCTTATATCAGTTCCACTGTCGCGGGATTTATCCTATTCGGTGCCAGTCTTGAATCTCCTCAAATTGTTTACTCATCATTTCTGCAAACCTTGAACCGGGAACTTTCGAACTCAGGAATAATCCAGGTTCCTGACCATCATCATTCCCTACTCCCCCATCACCTTGATCACAGCCCGTTTGCGGCGGCGGCCGTCGAACTCGGCGTAGAAAACCTGCTGCCACGGGCGCCCAAGGTCCAGTTTGCCGTCCGTGACCGGGACGATGACCTGATGGTGGGCCAGGATGCTCTTGAGGTGGGTGTCACCGTTTAAGGACGAAATATCTTCATCTTTAGATCATTGATTACTTGATAATGCTTATCATTCCCTGTCATCAATGGTAAAGCATTTACAATTGCAGTGGCAGCGATGAGTGAATCTGCTATTTCAAGAGAATGACTTAAATAATGCCTTTCGATAAAAAACATAGCTTTTGTAGATATATCTTCAGTGATATATAATATTTTTGAATTCCATTCTCTTAAAGATTTCCGTAATTCATTTAATTCATTTTTATTTCTCATCCCTTGAACCAATTCCATATATGTAATTACGGAAATATAAAATGAGGATGTATTTTCTATTACTTCGAAAGCCTTCTTATTCCCACGCATATACCAAATCAGTACGTCGGTATCAATAATCATTGAAAGCGCCCCTTTCGAATTTTTCGAACATACGCTTCGACATTCTTCACATTTGTATTGTCTTTCCAAATTCCAAATAATGATGAAGTGCTTTGATTCCTGTTTTCATCATGGTCGATGGGAATAAATTTTGCTCGGGGCTTGCCCCGATATGTAATTATGACTTCTTCCCCACGAAAAACAGTATCTAATATTTCTTTAGTATGAAAACGTAGATCTTTTGCAGTTGCTTTCATGACAAATCTCCAATAATTTGTTTACACTCTGAAATGTAAACATTTGCATAGAATTTAACAAGTACTTTTTTACCAGTTCTTGATAATGTTTATCATTCCCTGTCATCAATGGTAAAGCATTTACAACGGAAATATAAAACTAGGTGCTCATATTAAGTTGTTTAACCTCTCCATTCACCAATACCATCCCAAGCACTTTCCAATTATGATTCTCTCTCATTTAATGCTGCCTCCACCAAAGTACGAATTCACTTCTCCCCTCATTCCCCCTCCCGTAGAGGCTCCCGCCTCTACGGGAGTTAATATCTCAGGCTAGACCAGGGTCCTTTCAATCTGCATTCGCTACAAACTTCCCATTCGAATCCTGTTCGTATTTTTCGAGGTCGTCGGTAATCTCATAGTAATCCCCAGCCTGGCTCAACCAGATATGTCCTATTGTTTTCAGGCCGGTAGGCTGATCGAGAGTGCCCGCCGAGATGTAGATATGGTCATCTCCTCTGGGATCCCAGAAGAGACTTGCACCACACTCCTTGCAGAACCCCCGATACACATCGGGCGTCTCATCTTTGACGGAGCGATACCATTTGAGGCCGCCTTGTTCCAGAAGCCTTAAATCCTCTCGTTTCGACGATGCATGAGCTGAGACGTGGCCATGAATGTGGCGACACTTGCTGCAATGGCAAATGATCACGTTGTACAGCTTACCATTCACTTCGTACTTCACTGCTCCGCACAGGCATCCACCCGTGGCTCTGGGAGAGCTGCTCTGGTCTTGATACATTTCAGTTCTTCCTTTCATCAAAAATCCGGTATAAGGGTCGGATTTAAGG
>CAZYTI010001122.1:0-2109 GCA_964650065.1 uncultured bacterium | reverse complement strand
GGGGATGTTCCATTGGGACACATGGTACGTCCCCATCGGCGACGAAGTCCACATGTTTCACCTGCAGGTCCTGCGACCCGACAGCACCCGTGCGGCCGAAGAGGATGCGACGGTGGGGCATGCCGTCAGCAGCGACTTGATCCATTCGACGGTGGGGTAGTCCTGGGCGGTGAAGTCGGCGGGCCACTCGTCGAGGTCGCGCGTGACGCAGTGGCGGAACCACCCCTCCTCCGCGCTGGCGATGTAAACAGGCCGGGGTGCCATGAGGGCAATGAGCATGTGTTGATCCACTGGCAGCTCGTCCTCATTGTCATTGTATTGCTTAAAATGTCCACAAAACCAGTGAGGAAAGTTCGTATTGATTCTTTTCACCGTTTCCCCGAACCGTCTTCTTGACAGGGCCGCCCCGCCACATCCCGAATTGTTTGAGATGATCAGGGCAAATCGTTGGTCCTGCGCTCCTGCCCATAACGCGGTCTTCCCCAACCGGGAATGCCCCATCACCACAACACGGCGGTGATCCACATCATCATCCGTCTCAAAGTAATCCATGGCCCGGCTCAGCCCCCAGGCCCACGCCCCAATGGAACCCCACTCATCCGGATCCGGCTCCGTCTGCCCCGGTTTATAGAAAAACGGATGCACACCATTTTTAAAACCGTCATCAAAATCGGGATCGATATCGCCGTAGTAGATGGCGGCCAGACCATAACCCCGTTCCAGAATTCGTTCCACGGGCCAGCGGCCGGATCTCACACCGCGGGAGGCTTCGGTGGCACGATATCCGGACACACCATACGATTCGCTGTTCCTCATCCATTGTCTCGACAACGATATTTCCGGATCGCTGTGGATGGAATGATTTCCATAAAAATTCAATCCAACGAACAACGGGACGGGAAAGGATCTCTCCCTGGGGAGGTAGATGAGAATATCCATGCTTGGACCGGTTTCCTTCCCCGTAAAATAGACGGCCACCTCTTTTCGGATGGCTTTTCCTTTTAGGGCGTCGTTCCTTTGAGAAGTCACCCGAAAAACAAGGTCATCCGGTTTTCCGGGTGCCCTTCCATAGACGAAACGCTCAAACAACCGGAGGATCTCCCCCCGTCTCTCCTTCACCCAAACATCTTTTTCATTCACTCTCTTACCATTGGAAAGAATCAGTGGATCCGGCAGCTCCCATCGCGGCACTTTCGATTCATCATAATTGACTTCCTGTGACTTTCCATGACCTATATTAATATTCATAAATATGAATATTAGAATCCCAAAAATAAATAAATTGTTCTTATATGGCATGACCTATTCTCCGAACAATATAAAATATTTCTTTTAATTCTTAATTTATAATTTATAATTTATAATTTTTTTGCCAATCGGACATACCGCCGAGCAGATCCCACAGTTATGCCCTTTATGAAATTGAAAGTAATGCCCCTTTTTCCATTGATCGCAGGTATGGACATCCAGGATCTCCTCCCGGGACCGCCCCGGCTGCCAGTCCTCTCCGGTCAATGCGCCGGCAGGGCATGCCTCAATACAACTCGTGCATTGACCACAATAACTGCGTTCGATCTTCGGTCCACAGGGAAGGTCCATGTCGGTAAATACGGTACCCAGACGGACCCAGGGACCCATTTTCCGTGTGACGAGCTGACAGTTACGGCCGATCCAACCCAGTCCTGCCAGGGTCGCAGCAGTTTTGTGGGGGAAGTCTCCTTTTATGTTCACCTTATCCGTTCGATCCGAAGCGGCCAATGGCATGGCCCGGTGACCTCTCGCCCTGTTCTCATGGGTCAGGCCCTCTGCCTGATTGTTGATCAACGTATTCACCCTGGCATACTCATCCGCATAAGCCTGGTTGATGCCATTTTTAATACCGGCCATGATCTGCGGATTCATCATAACCGCCCACGACAGCGCCCTGGGGAAGCCCCGTCCTGTTTCATCTTCAGGCATCGGGCACCCGGTGAGGTCGGCAGCCCCCCATAGAAGCATTCCTTATGCCTCCATCCAGGCAGACAGCCAAGATGGAAAAGCATCCGACGATAGTGACAATCTACCAACTCAAGGATTCAATTTTAATCATGCCATTCGCGCAAAAGTCAT
>CAZYTI010001121.1:0-2111 GCA_964650065.1 uncultured bacterium | reverse complement strand
AAGGGATTTGAAGTCATTGTCCCATCAAAGTACCCATCATCGTGTGTCCAGCCAGCCCCACGAACGCCCGCTAAGTTAAGATCTGGTAACAACTTGCGAATTTCGTCCGGATCTGTGAGATACTCTCCCTGGTACCCTGCCGCAGTGGCGAGAGAAATACCGGTTTTAATAAATTCCTCGACCTTTTCATCCGTGGCGACCACCAGCGTGCCGGTATTATCGAAACCCGCGGAACCCTTCTCTTCTTTCTCCATATTCGTGTAGGTTTGAAAACCGTATAAGCGTACATCCCAATACTTATGGCTCAACGAGTCATCAAATAGACAGACTGTCCCGGCTGTTTTGGCCGTTGTTCCTGATCCGATTTGATTTTTCTCAAAAAGGGTGACATCGATGTTGTCGTACAGGCTTAGATTATAACCAAGCGCTGTTCCCACAATTCCACCCCCAATGATGCCTACTTGTTTCTTTGCCATTGTTCTATCCTCCTATTTCATTAGAGTTGTTGCTCAATAAGAAAGGGTTACCGTTGTTACGGCATAAAAATCTCCGTTCGTAGTGAACTTGTCGAACTACCTGAAATGCCCTTCGACAGGCTCAGGGCGAACGGTCAACCCTTATTGAGCAACAACTCTATATTTATTGTCATCGTGATGTGAACTCTATGAAAATTGTTCCTTATTCACCCACCTTCTTCTATAGGCTTTCCTTTGATTGTTTTATGATCTCAGGCACCACCTCAAAAAGGTCTCCTACAATCCCATAATGTGCAACATCGAAGATTGGCGCATCCGGATCATTGTTAATGGCAATAATGATATCCGATGATTTCATTCCGGCAAGATGCTGGATCGCACCGGAGATTCCGCAGGCTATATAGATAACTGGATTGACTGTTTTCCCTGTTTGTCCTACCTGGTGGGAATAGGGGATCCATCCGGCGTCAACGGCTGCCCTGGATGAACCGACTGCTCCGCCAACAGTCTGGGCCAGCTCTTCGATGAGAGCAAAGTTCTTTGGTTCCTGCAATCCTCTACCTCCCGAGACAATATAATCCGCCTCGGCAAGGTTCACTGTCGTGGTTTGCTCTTCAACAAACTCCAGAACCTCATATGTTGGCTCTGGGATGGGAATATGATGAAGCTCTACAATTTTCCCCTGATGCCCATTTTGTACTTTTTGGGCTTCTTTCATGACTTTATGCCTGACCGTAGCCATTTGGGGTCTGTGATTTTGGCAGAGGATGGTAGCCATGATATTTCCACCAAAGGCGGGCCGGGTCTGTCTGAGAAGCTTGCTCTCGCCATCAATCGAAAGCTCGGTGCAGTCAGCGGTTAAACCGGAAAGAATCTTGGCTGCCACCCTGGGAAGAAGCGAGCGACCTATTATCGTCCCCCCGCCAAGAAATATCTCAGGTTTTTTCTCTATGAGTATCTTTGCCACAAGATCAGCCTGGATATCCTCGGCAAAATCCCCGATCTCAGGGGCATCGACCAGCCATACCTCATCAACCCCATAGGATATAAGCTCTTCTGCCAGAGATTTTACTCCATTACCGAGCAGTATAGCGCTGATTTTTTCATTCAAGTCCTTCTTAAGCTCCCTGGCAGCCCCGATAATCTCCAGCACAACCGAAGAAAGCCTGCCGTTTCGATGTTCAGCATAGACGCAGATCCCGGAAAACGAGGAAATATCCTGGCCTTTGAAGGACCTTCTGTAAATCTCGATCGCCTCAAATTTACATTCATCTACGCAGGCCCCGCAAATGGTGCATTTCTCATCTATGACGGCCTTTTTGTCGATCATATGAATTGCATCATAAGGACATACCTTCACGCATAACGTGCAGCCCACACATTTATCAAGGATGACTTTAATTACTTCCATTTTTTACTTTTCTCCTCCTGTTTTTATCAAGCTCAATTTCAGCCCGTTTCAGCTCCTTGAGGAGCGAAGTAACAGCCTCACTTTTCTCTCCCTCAAAAATTTTACCTCTGAGGGGTTTTGGAGGAGTAAAGATTTTGATTACCTGAGTAGGTGAACCGGTCAGACCTATTCGATCCGGATCGATTTCCAGTTCATCCTTATTCCAGATGACTATTTCCTTTTTC
>CAZYTI010001120.1:0-2112 GCA_964650065.1 uncultured bacterium | reverse complement strand
CAAAGCCACGGGGAAAAGGAAGGCCAATCTGAAAGGGAAGTTCGATGTCATCGTTTTTGCCGATGAAAGCCCGGAAGTTATCAAAACAGGGATGCCCAGCCCAGGATCCCGTCGTTATGCCAGTTATTTGGATGCTTTTCCTCCTGAGTACCAAGGCGGTATCGGAAATGAAGGGATCGAAGCTTTAAGAAGCTTTGTGGAGCAAGGAGGGATTCTGGTTACACTCAATCATGCATCGGAATTGTTCATAAAGGAACTCAGGATCCCGGCCAGTAATGCATTGGAAGGAGTTTCCCAGGATAGATTCTTCTGTCCCACATCGCTTTTAAAAATCAAAGTGGACAATAAATCTCCCATAGGATATGGCATGCCTGCTGAAGCTGCGGCTATGTTTTTTCAGAGCCTTGCTTATGCCACCAGAATTCCTTCCACCGGAGATTGGCAAAGAAAGGTTGTGGCCAGTTATCCTGAAGATAATATCCTCCTGAGAGGCTGGATTTTAGGTGAAGATGTGATCGCTCGCAAGGCCGCTGTCATCGATGCCAAGTACAAGAAAGGGCACATCGTCCTTATCGGATTTCGTTCTCAGCACCGGGCTCAAACCCATGGAACATACAAATTTATATTCAATGCTTTACTCTATCCCCAAATGGATTAAAATATATTATAATTCTATCAGCTGAGTTGGAAGGTTGAATAGAAGTAAATAAAAAGACAAATATTAGGAGGTAAGTTCATGACTAACAGAGAAAGTCTGATCAGTGCGATGAAATCGGGTGATATCGATTCATGTATTGAGCTGACAAAAAAAGCACTTGAAGAAGGGACGCCTGCAAAGGAGATTGCAGATTCCCTTATAGAGGCCATACGAGATGTGGGCGAAGCATATGAAAAATTTGAAGTATTTTTACCCGAAATGATGTTGGCCTCTGATGCTATGATTGAAATCATGAAAATCGTTGAGCCAAAAATGAAAGAGGAGAATCCTGATGCAGAGGTAAGGTCAACGAAAATAATTATGGCTACCGTAAAGGGAGACATTCATGAGATTGGCAAAAACATAGTCATTACACTCTTGAATGCCAATAGGTTCGATGTCGTTGACTTGGGTGCCGACGTGGATTCTCTCGAAGTGGTAAAAACTGCTGAGCGTGAGAAGGCAAGCCTAATCGGCCTTTCTTCCCTTATGACTACGACAATGCCAGGGCAGAAAGAGGTAGTAGAAGTCTTAAATGATATGGGACTAAGAGATAAATACAAAATCATAATCGGGGGAGCGCCCACGACTCAAGAATGGGCCGATAAAATTGGAGCAGATGGCTGGGCTCAGGATGCATCGAGCGCAGTGAAACTGGCTGAGAAATTAGCCAATATACAAGGAGGTAGCTGATCATGGGAACACCACCATACAGGATATGGGAAGTAAACAGTCGTTCGGAGACGGGCCCTTTTATGGAAGAAAAGGAGTTCGTAACAAAGAGATTGATACCCGGTATTAGGGATGTGGTTCAAAAGTATAAGATTAAATACGACCCCAATTATCCGGTAAACATCGATGATAGTATGGCTGACGCAGTGTGGAATGCAGCCGTTGAAGCCTTCCTCACAATAGGCGTTTACAACAAATCCACTCATAGAGTCATTGAGTTCACCAAGGAAGAGTTGGATGAGGCATTTTTGAGTCTTCCTGGTTCCTACATTTTTGGAGCCGGGAAAGATGCACGCCGCTTTATCGCCAGAAAAGTAGAGGATGAAAGGCCACCTTTTATGCTCTACAGCCCTGATATTACCTATGATGAAAAGGATCATTTTAAAGCGTGTGTTGCCTATCTGAAAGAGCCACTCTTGGATGGCCTCTGTGCTCCCATACTTGAGGATTTTTTTGGAAGGAAAATAAGCTCTCATTCGCCAACAGAGCTGGGTGGAAGTCTGATGCATGCCATGAACTTGAGAGAGGCGGCCCGTCTGGTTGGCAGACCAGGGATCCACTTGGTAGCCGTTGGTACGGCTGACGCGGATTCTTCTCAGATTCTTGTTTCCGATGAGAACTATGGAGTTCGAACGACCGATAGCAGGCTGGTAGCCTCGATTACAGAATTAGAAACCGATAAT
>CAZYTI010001119.1:0-2114 GCA_964650065.1 uncultured bacterium | reverse complement strand
AAAAACCATCTAACTGACGGGCAAAATTCCCTCGGGTCTCATGGTTTCCCCGGATGTAAATCAGGGGAATCTCCCTGGCAAACCGGTCGACACTCACATCAATGAATCCCTTAAAAATCTGATCTTCATCCTCGAGCCAGCCCAACATGTCACCATTCAAAAACATGAGATCCACCTCATCCCATGATATCCGCTGAAAAAGACTGTCCAGCTGCATGGAACGCTCGTGACCATCGTTGACGACACCCAATGAAAAAGTGACCGCTTCGGTGCTCAACGTTTCGAATTGAAAAATATCGCTGACAATCGTGTCGCCGAATAGCACTTCATAGGGTTTGAATTGAAGGATCTCCTTGGAAACCAGCCGATATTTATATTTTTTCCCGGGCTCCAAATCGTTCAACCGCACCTTATGAATTTTTGAATAGCCATCGATTAATCCATGGTGGCTGCTATACCCTTTTTGGGCAATCCCCCCCCATGTGGGAAATGGTCGAAAATTATCGCCACCGCAATATTCAACCCACGAGACACATCTTCTGTTGGTATACCATACGACGGTCATGCCCTTTTCCGTCGGGTCCACCAAATAGGGGCCGTGGGTGATTGTCAGAGGATCGCCGGCAAAAACAGGATGGATTAGAATGACCGATATAACAAAGATGAGTAATCCGGACTTTTTATTCCATTCCATAGAAACTCCTTTCCCAATTATGAATTCGGATACGGCTATTCGCCCTCAAAACAATACTCGGAGGACCTCCGAGCTTTCAACATCCTTGGATGGAATATGATCGAACCGTTCCATTTGACCGGTATCCGGTTCACCTACCACAACAGCATATGTTCCCTGTTTAAAAACTTTAGGCCTGAAGGAATTTCCTTGTATGCGCAGGGTATAAACGACCTCTTCATTCGCCTCGTCAATCACCTGAACAACGGGATCGGTGATCCCTTCCACTCGAATTATCGGCAGATAGCCCACTGCTTTTTTTCCATAATTGTCCAACTGATTGATTAGAATGGGCCAGCCCGGGTACTGCATGGCGTCCGGTTCGGAAGGATCCACCCAGCGAGGCCAGCACTCGATGGTCATATCACGGGTTTTTCTGTTGAACTTTACAATTCCATAACCCGTTGCCCTGTCGTAGAGATTGGCGGGTTTTTTACCTGTGAATACGGGATTGGAAACGGCATAGACAGTGATCTTATTCCCAAATCCATCCTTAAATTCGCCTGTATACTTGGGAGAGCCGGGCTCTCTATTGCGTCCTGCAACAGATGGATACCAGCGTCTCGGCCAGATATTGGATATGGCCGGAACACAAAAAGCAAAACCGGCATCATTCCATTCCTCCACCCCATAGTGTACCGTACTGCCCAGATGCTGGTCCCCGGCCAGATGAAATGCAAAACCGCGTCTCATTTCTCGTAAAGCCTTATTTCGACCGGTTTGGGGCCAACCGTTGGAGTCCATATCCAAGACTGGATTATCATTCTCGGGATATTCATCCTCGCTAAATATGCGTAACTGCGGAACCACCTGATCACTACGCGCCCTGATAGGCAATGTCGCCACATTGGCAAAAATCGTCTGTGAAAGCACAACCTTCATCCAGGTTCCGCCGGACCAATCCAAGGACCAATCATTCAGAAAATGAAGCTGCCCTTCCCCCAATAGTTTTGCTCCAGGGACATCGGCCTCGTGTTCCGCATTAAAGTCGGGGTTTTGTGCCCAACCATTCCAGACCTTCGCCTTCGGCAGGAACTTCTTGGGGGGAGATTTGAACTTTCGGTCTTCCAGAATGGCAAAGCTGATGCCCCCATAATTCAAATTACAATAATAGACACCAATCCCCTGTTTCACAGGGGTCGGATCGTAAGGATCCGGCAGATGACTGGTTTGTGTGCGCTGAACCATATTAACCCATTCGGCCGGCATCTTGTATCCCCCTCCATCCTGGGCCTCAGATCCTGTAAGATTCGAAGGGGTTGCCTCTCCACCATCTCCCCAGATGTTCCCGTGATAAACATCGTGATCATCAGGAATCGCGACAGTGGGTCTATCCTTCATTAAATCACCATATGCCCAGCCTAACAGATACCACTTTCTC
>CAZYTI010001118.1:0-2116 GCA_964650065.1 uncultured bacterium | reverse complement strand
CAGTAAAAAGAGCATTGGATGATCTGGACCATCGCATCCAGGGAATTATCAAGGAAAAATGCACGGCAATCCACCCCACGGTTGAATGGCGATTCAGGGAAGCGGCTTTCCGTCATTTAGAAGATCTGCGCATGGGCCATATATCTGAAATAGAACCTATCATTTTCAATAATGTGTATCCCATTTTTGGCGTTTCCGATATACAGGGTTCGACAAATGAGCGAAACCAGGCCATCCAAAATGATCTTGCCGACCACTTGAACCTGGCCCTTAAAATCGTCATGCAAGCCAACGAATCAAAACAAATGATGATTTTCCAGGAGTTGGAAAAGCAGATAGAGCGACACCTTATGCGGATCAGTCAGGGGTTATTGACCGGTGATGAAGTGGAAATCGTCAAATTTCTGCGCGATGAAGTGGAAAAAATATTTCCGCTGATTCGGAATTATGGCCTTAAGGTCAATCACACCATTGAAAAATACGAATCGAAAATTGATCCCAAAATAGGAACCGTCTACAAACTGCGAAAAGATTTTGAAGACAGCATGTCTATTCTTAACGAAAGACTCTCGGCATACCTGGATCAGGAGGAAGCGAAAGCCCAGGAAATGTTCCCCCATTTTTTTGAAAGACATCAGACCGATGGTGTCGATTATTTAATTTACCTGGGGGGTTCCCTGGTTGAAAATACCGAGTTCAACATGCTTTACCTTAAGAATTTTCACCTCTGGCAGCTAAAGGTAGCCTGCGGCATGGCATGGCACACCGAACAGCTTAAATCGGAGCTGAAAATACCGCTTAATACAACCCATCTCGTACTCATCCAGAATACACCTATTTCCATCCGTTTCCGATATGATGAAAAGCGGTTCGATGTAGACGGTACATACGACATTCGTCAGGAAATTATCAAATCAAGAATTGATAAGGCCACCATAAAAGGTTCGAGAGAAAGACTTACCCAACCCGATAAGATTGCCATTGTCTATTCTCACCCGGAAGAAGCCTTAGAAGTGCGCCGCCACATCGAATTTTTGCATTCGGAAGGATATGTATCAAAAGAAATGGAAACCCTGGACTTGGAAGAATTGCCCGGGATCCAAGGCCTCAAGGCATTTCGCATCGATGTGGATCTGAATTCACCGTCACTGTCTGAAAAATCTATGTTTACAGTTAGTTAGATTATTCAGCTGCCATATTAAATACCAAGGGGCAGGTCATTTTGCTTTTGAACATAATTACGTATAGTTTCTTCATCCAATCCGACCTTTCTTTTCCCCAATCCTCAATCTGATGATAGAGGTCATGGAAAAATATTAGTTTAATTTCCATTGTACCGATCGACGTATTGCCGAAAATAATAGCAGCCCCTTTACTAGGATTATCTGAAGATTTGATTAGACGGCGTTGGTTTGTAAATTCAATAAAATCTGTCAGCGTGAATATCCATGTTGTCTTGTAGAAGCTCACAGCCGGTGATACCGATACCCTCTGTATATGAAACTGCTATTATGAGGCGATGTTCACGCGGCAGTAATCTTATCTTATTTTTTATTTATTATGGTACTTAAAAATAATTCGACATCCTTTCGTACCCGCTCTGAATTAAACTCCCTTTTGTCGTAGCAGTCCACTCCCAGATCAAGATACGGAACATTCTTCCTGGCCATGAAATTTTTATGGGAAGGATAGGCACCACCAGCGACCATACATGCCCAGGGCATTGTCGTGATGATGCCGTCTATGGCATTACTCTTTACGGATTGATACTGTGCCTCTGCAATAAGTTCAGGAGTTCTGAGCACCAGCGAATTTTGAATCATCAGGTTGGCCAAGGATCTGAAAGGGTCTTTTGGGTCTAACGGTACAATGTTATAAAAAGCAAAAGGCGCACTATATTCGAAGCCGTTCCAGATGACGGATACATTTTCATGGGACCTGATCCAATCTGCTATCGGGTTATCAATCCATGCAAATCCCTGAATCAGAACACGATATTTTTCATCCGGTACCGGGAAGTTCTTTTTTTTGATGTTGTCCTTTATCTTATCGATCATATCTTGAGATATGTCTACCGCTTCTTTTGATCCCAAAAAAAAGGTGAACATCCATGCTG
>CAZYTI010001117.1:0-2116 GCA_964650065.1 uncultured bacterium | reverse complement strand
TATACCGATCAGATGATGGAGGAGATTAAGGATAAAAAAGAAGCGGTGGTCACGGCCGCAGCAACGCGTCTGACACCCGTACTGCTCACAGCTCTGTCTACCATATTCGGATTGATGCCTCTGGCGAGCGGTATAAACATCGATTGGATTGGCCTGTTCACGCGGCTGGAACCCAATTTTTTCATCGGCGGCCCGGATGCTGCTTTCTGGAATCCTCTGGCCATGGCCATTATTTTCGGATTGTCGGTTGCTACGTTTTTGACACTCATCGTGGAACCTGCCATGTACTACGCAGTATTCGTTCGTCGGAAGGAAAAGAAGAGATTAAAAAGATCCTGATTGAATAAGGTGTTCATCACCTACGTTATTTGGATTGAAATATGTATTTATTGGGATGAGGCTTGACAGATGGAATAAATCAATCCCACGGAGCATGAGTTCCGGAATTAAAATTTGCTTGCATTATTCCCCGATAAAGTTTATACTTAAAGATTACATTCTGTTGTTAAAAACTCCACAAAAATCAATATAATATGTTCGGTCTGGTTCATATCCTCAAATATAGGAATGAAGAAATGATCGGCAAAACCATCTCTCATTACAAAATCCTTGAGAAATTAGGCGAAGGCGGTATGCCTTCAATAATTAAAAAATATAATAGCTTGGCTAGTGAACGGGGGCGTCATAAATGATTGGTATAACTGTATCACATTACAAAATATTAGAAAAATTAGGTGAAGGCGGCATGCCTTCAATAATTAAAAAATATAATAGCTTGGCTAGTGAACGGGGGCGTCGTCTATAAAGCCGAGGATACGAAGCTCAAACGTCCAGTTGCACTTAAATTCTTACCTCCGGAGTTGACACGTGATTCTGAAGCTAAGGAACGTTTTATCAATGAGGCGCAGGCAGCTTCTGCACTTGACCATAATAACATCTGCAACATTCACGAAATTGATGAGACTGAAGACGGCCGGATGTTTATCGTCATGGCTCATTATGAGGGTGAGACGTTAAAGGATAAAATCCATCGTGGGCCATTGAAGTTAGACGATGCCATTGATACCGCCATACAGGCTGCTGAGGGCTTGAACGAAGCCCACGAGAAAGACATCCATTAAACCTGCCAATATCATGGTGACGAGCAAGGGACAGGTTAAGATCATGGACTTCGGTTTGGCCAAGTTAGCCGGAGGAATAAAACTCACAAAAACAGGCTTCTAATTCACCCAAGATACCACTACAACTTGGCCAAACTCTACGAAGAAAAAGGCATGAAAGATAAGGCCATTGAGCGGTATGAGAAGTTCCTCGACATCTGGAAAGATGCGGATGAGGATTTGCCGGAACCTCATGATGCCAGGGCGAGGCTGGCTAAGTTGAAGGGCGAAAGTTGATATGATCGGGAGGCAGCTTGACGGATGGAATAAATCAGCCCCACGGGCTTGCCATTGAAGAAAAAGAAAATGGTGAATTTCGGGTAGTCGAACCTCCAAAAGATAGAAATTAAAAAGAATGATGTTTTGAAATTGGATTTCCTGATGCAGAGAGAAGAAACCGAAAAAGATAAAAGTATTCCATATTTTCCACTTGATGTACCCAACTATCGTTTTGATCAACGAAATGAAATGTTTAAACGGCGAACCTGGGATGAAGAATTTTTAGAAGCAGGCACCCAATTTTATTCCAAGGTAAAATATCGAGACAAATATGGTTATAGAAAACTCGATTATGCCCTTAGAAACGCCGCCTGGAATATTGAATACGCACATGCCTTTGGGATTTCGAGTAGCAATCAGGGTATGTATTCCTGGACACATGTTTCTGAAAAAGTTAAGCGGTTTATAGAAACGGATGGACCCGTTACACAAACCCCGGAAACCAACACCAGAGTCATCAAAAAAGCAGCTAAATTTTTGGGAGCAGATCTGGTAGGGATATGCTCAGCCCACCCCAATCTGATTTATTCTCATGAATTGGATTTAATAAACAAAGAACATAAGAAACTAGAATTGCCGGAAGACTGCACCCACGCGATTGTTTTAGCCGTAGAAATGGATTATGAAACCAGCCTGTATTCGCCAGACGGCATTTCCGGTGCATCAACCGGTCTTGG
>CAZYTI010001116.1:0-2119 GCA_964650065.1 uncultured bacterium | reverse complement strand
ATGGCTGCACAATTGAACGAAATGAAAGGATGTTGCGCACGACCACTCCTTCCATGGATCTCCCGGGCCAGCAGTTCCTTTCCCGTACCGCTTTCTCCTTCAAGAAGTATATTGATCTTTGTCGGGGCTACCTTTGTGATCTGCCGGTAGACTTCCTTCATCGCGGGTGAATCCCCAACCAGTTCACCGTAATGCTTATGAACTTCATCGAGAAACAGAGCCTTCCAAGTCGCACTCCGTAACTCTCGTTGGATAATGGCATGGAGTTCCTTCATATTTGGATGCTTGGACATATAATGAAAAGCCCCCATTTTCATGGCCTGAACGGCCGTCTCTACCGAAGCATACTCGGTCACCATGATCACGGGAATGTCTGCGTGTTTCAATCGGATTCGTCTCAGTGTCTCAATCCCGTCTATCCCGGCTCCCAAACGCAGATCGAGAATGACAGCATCAGGATCCTCTTCCTTCAGCATCTCGAGACCTTCCTCTCCTGTCGAGGCAAAGGACAAGTTAAACAAATCCTTGCTCAATACGGCGAAATCTCTGGAAAAATCGTTGTCATCGTCTACCACGAGTAATTGCAGTTTTTTAGCCATTGTCAATCCTCTTCAGTTGTAACTGGATTACCGTCTCTTTATCGGGACCATTTTGCATGAGTTTTATGGTTCCACCATACTTTTCCAATTCCTTTGCCGCATGATACAGACCGAATCCCCCGGACTTATACTTGGTCGTCACCTGCTCCTTGAATAACTTCGCCTCAATTTCAGCAGGAATGCCATTCCCATTGTCCGCCACATCCACAAAGATGAGGTCGGCATTACAGTTCAAGGTGACCGATACCATTTTGCCCGTTCGATTCTCAACGGCACGTATCGCATTCTCGATGAGATTCTCCATGATCTGGGAAAAAGATGATGGAGGAATACGGGCCAGAACTTCATCTTGAACCATGGAATTGTACCCGATCTTGATATCCTGAGTTTGGGCTGTATTCACACTTCCTTCCAAAATCTCTCGTACATTACAGGTAAATTGATCTGCAATTCTGTTTCGGATGGAACGCAGATTGCCTTGAAATCTCTGAATCGTCTCCACGATGTTATTCAAAACATCCTTTTGAAGTCCCACTTCCAACTGCAAATCCACTTTCAGCTTATTTAGATCGTTTGATAGGCTTTGTATTAGGTGCTTAATACTACTCTGAAGGTCATCAGACAAATGCGCAGCTTTGGCATACGAAACGATCCGTTCAATCTCCGGTATGACGAGCCCAAAGATATCCTTAACCGCCTCTTTCAGGTTTTCTTTTAATTCCTCATGCAGGATCTCTCCCAGGTCGACATTGGTACAGTACAATTGAAGACGGTTCAGCTTCCTCGCACCCCATTCGCCATGGAAGAAACTGTTGGTCGCCAGGAAGAGTTTTTCATAATATTCAAAACGGATATCCATCTTTCCATACACCTTTCGTCCATAGTAAATCCCCAGATTGAAAAATACCAGACTCACAGTTAAAGGGAATATATGTCCAAAAATAAATCCGGAATCATGTAAAATGAGAAAAAGCGTCAGAAACACCATGGCGGGCAGCAGGATGGAAAACAAGGCTATTCGACCATCCCACCAGGATCGTTTATAAAACACACCATTTGTGAAAAATAATGCCAATAACACGGCCAATAAAAAAAGACCCTTCTTTTGTATTATGGGAGAACGCACATTGCGAATGATCCATTTCTTAAAATAGGCCGCTTTTCGTGCAGCGCCATCCTGTTCATAAACGGCATATGTGGCTCCGGGTGTCAGATTCAATACTTCCTTTCGAATGCCCGATGGAAAATGGATGAGGATATCCTTGGATTTCATATCCGGGAATCCGAAGTGGACGATCCTGGAGCTCATGCTGTTAAATCCACTTCCACCATTCACTGTTCGCATACCCAGGAGATTTTCATTGTTCCCGATGAAACCGGATTCATACAGGAAGATTTTAGCCCCGATACCGTCTCGATTGGAAACCGTTCCTTTTATATTCAATTTCAGATATTGTCCGTTGTTTACCCGGTTCTCGAGTGTTCGGCCGACAATTGATTCCCGGGAGAAGCGGATGTCG
>CAZYTI010001115.1:0-2119 GCA_964650065.1 uncultured bacterium | reverse complement strand
GATTTTTGATCCAACGCATGCCATTCGCGTATACGGCATTTCCAGTTCCGATCCCAAGGGGGGAGCTCCCGAGTTTGTTCCGGCCCTTGCCCGGGCGGGTGTGGCTGCTGGTATCGATGGTATCTTCATCGAAACCCACCCCGATTGTTCCAAGGCCCTTTGTGATTCAGCCAGCATGTGGCCCTTGAAACACCTGGAGGCTCTTTTGGTACAATTAAAGGCAATCGATGAGCAGGTCCGGGCGCAACCGCAGATTGAGTTGGATTCGTGAGGCTGATATAAAGTTATTCGAAGTTACAATAGGAATAATTATGTCTACACCTTTTTGTAGCAATAATTTCTTCATTGTCATTTCGAAGGAGTCCCCTGGAGTGATTATAAGATGAATTGAGAACCGGGACGACTGAGAAATCTTAAAAACTGAACGTTTTAAGATTTCTCGCCCCTGAAAAGAAGGGACTCGAAATGACAATATTACTATTTGGCGACAAATAGTGCTTACTGGGAAAAAAGGCAGAGAGTGGATAAATGAAAATATTTGTGGATACGGTTGATGTAGATGAGGTAAGGGCGGCCAAAGCTTTGGGACTGGCAGATGGGGTTACCACCAATCCAACCCTCATTCAAAAGTCGGGAAAGGATTTTAAGAAAACCATCATAGAAATTGCCGAGCTGATTGATGGTCCGGTCGCGGCTGAAGTCGTTGGTACAGATGCAGAGACCATCGTGCAGGAAGGAAGGGACTTGGCCGGTTGGGCGCCTAACGTGACGGTGAAGATTCCCATCACTAGAGAGGGATTGGAGGCCGTGAAAATATTCTCATCCCAGGGGATTTCCACCACGGTAACACTCATTTTCTCACCGACCCAGGCATTGTTGGCTGCAAAGGCCGGTGCCACGTATGTCTGCCCTTTCGTCGGTAGATTGGATGATATTTCCACACCAGGTATGGATCTGGTAGCGGATATTGTCGATATCTATGCAAACTATACTGATTTAAAAACCGAGGTGATTGTTGCGAGTATCCGGACGCCGAACCATGTATTGGAGTCGGCGTACATGGGTGCAGACGCTGTAACCATTCCATTCCAGCTCATCGAACAGCTCATGAGACACCCTTTAACCGATATTGGGATAAAACGCTTCTTAGAGGACTGGGAGAAGGCGCAGGGTAACAAAAAATAAGGAAAATATTTGACGGGATCAACAGGATGCAAAGGATGTTTTTATATATCATGTAAATCCTGTTCATCCTGTCAAAAAATAAATATTTTTATCAATTAACTATTATGAGCATAGAAAAAGGTAAAGAAGTCATCCGCATCGAAGCGAATGCCATTCGCGATTTGGAGAGCCGAATCGGCGATGACTTTCAGAAGGCCATTGAGATACTTCTCAATTGCCGGGGCAGGGTGATTGTCACAGGCCTGGGGAAATCGGGTATTATTGCAAAGAAAATTGCCTCAACATTGACGAGTACCGGGACTGCGGCCTTTTTTCTCCATTCTGCCGAAGGACTGCACGGCGATATGGGCGCCGTGTTGGCAGAGGATGTTGTCATTACCATTTCCAAAAGCGGAAATACAGAAGAGATCATTCGGCTCATGCCCATGTTTAAACGACAGGATGTGCCCATTATTACCATGACTGGAAATCCGGACTCGGTTATCGCACAGCAGAGTGATGTCGTTCTGGATGTGAATGTCAAAGAGGAAGCGTGTCCCTATGATTTGATTCCCACGGCCAGTACAACGGCTGCACTGGTCATGGGTGATGCACTGGCCCTGACCCTCCTCCAGGAAAGAGGTTTTAGTATAAAAGATTTTGCTGAGTTTCATCCAGGAGGAGATATCGGCAGGCGTCTCCTTTTGCGTGTGGACGATGTGATGCGATCCGGAGATGAAATGGCCAAAGTGTACGAGGATTCACCGCTTTCCCAGGTTATCCTGGAGATTACATCCAAGCGATTGGGTGCTACATGCATAATGAACAGAGATGATAAATTGGTGGGAATCGTTACCGATGGGGATTTAAGGCGCCTCATGGAAAAACGACACGATATATGGGACCGCCCTGCAAAGGAGGTCATGACAAATCCTCCAAAGTGTGTATATATAGG
>CAZYTI010001114.1:0-2120 GCA_964650065.1 uncultured bacterium | reverse complement strand
AGGTGAAGCTGATCCTATCGTCCTGGCCGGGGGTCCCTGTGCATATAATCCAGAACCCCTGGCAGAGTTTTTAGATGCTGTCGTGCTGGGCGATGGCGAAGAGGTTGTCATTGAAATTGCCGAAGTTGTTCGCCAGGCGAAAAAAGAAAAAAGGAATCGAACAGAGATCCTAAAAACAATCTCGACATTAAACGGTGTTTATATTCCTTCCTTCTTTCGAGAGGATCCCGACTCTCAGGATTCATGCAAATGGATGGTCCCTGTGAGTCAAGACGTTCCAACCGAAATTTACGGGCGTACCTTGGATAAACTCGATAAGGAGAATTATCCAACCCGACCCCTGGTACCCATGATCGAAGTGACCCATGATCGTTTTTCATTGGAAATTATGCGAGGCTGCACCAGAGGATGTCGATTTTGCATTGCAGGTATGATCTACCGTCCCATTCGGGAGAGAAGTGTAGAGGATCTGGTGAATCAAACACGGAGTACAATCGCCAATACAGGCTATGATGAGGTTTCCCTGGTTTCGCTTTCCACATCGGATTACAGTTGTCTGAACGAACTTCTCCGGCTATTGAGACAACTTTACAAGAATGAGGGGATATCGATTTCTTTTCCATCCCTCAGACCGGATACATTCACTTCTGAAATTGCCGAAAGTGCGGTAGGGTTGAGAAGGTCTGGATTGACATTGGCACCCGAGGCAGGGAGTCAAAGATTACGTGATGTTATCAATAAAAACAACACAAAAGAAGATCTTTTCCGTGCAGTGGATTTGGCCTATCAAATGGGATGGAAAAAAGTTAAACTTTATTTTATGATCGGTCTTCCCACAGAAACTCAAGATGATTTAAAAGCCATAGTCGATCTGGTCGGTGAGATTGTGAAAATCGGTAGAAGGTATGGAAGGAAAGAGGTCCATGTGTCGCTTTCGCCATTTTGTCCCAAAACCCAGACACCGTTTCAGTGGGAGTATCAGAATGATATCAAAACGATGGAAGAGAAATCATATTTTTTAAAGAAAAGAATGACATGGGATGAGGTCCAGTTAAAGTGGCGGGATCCACGCGTTTCCTGTCTCGAAGGTATTTTAAGCCGTGGAGATCGGAGATTGGGGGAAGTGATTTATCGGGTTTGGGAGAATGGTTCCCGATTTGATGCCTGGTCAGAGCAATTCGACTGGGATCGGTGGTTAAAAGCGTTGAGTGACTGCAATCTCTCGGTGGATATGTATACGGGAGAAAGGAAAATTCATGATCCCCTACCGTGGGATCATTTGAATAAAGGTGTGTCCAAATCTTACCTCATACAAGAGCGGAATCGGGCATTTTCCGATGAAACGACCCAAGACTGCCGTTTTAATGGATGTAAGGGGTGTGGTTTAATGGAACACCCGGAATGCCGGAAAATTATCTCCTCAGGCAAGAAAGAAATAAGTGGCGAAGGTATTCCGGCTGAGACACACTTTGTAGGTCGAAAAATCCGAAGGATTCAATCAGACGGAATGAAGCGGATTTTACGGATCCACTATACGAAAGGTGCAGAAATTCGTTATACTTCACACCTGGATATGGTTCGAATATTAACGAGAACATTGAAAAAAGCCCATATCCCCGCTGTCATGACCCAAGGGTATCATGTCCGTCCTAAATTGGCCACTGGTCCTCCTCTGGCAACCGGCTATACAAGCAGAGCGGAATATCTCGATTTGGAAATATCCCAACCTGTGGTTCGAAATTTTGATGAAGTATTCAACAGGCATCTGCCAGTGGGGTTGAGGGTTTCTGAATCGAAGATGATTCTCGGTAAAGTAGATTCGCTGAATGGTTCCATATCTCTGGCATCGTATCGAGTCGAGGTGGACCTGCCGATGAGCACAGAAACAATGGTAGACACCATTTCTGCTTTTATGAAAAGGAATTCCTGTCGGATAATTCGCACGAAGAAAGGACAGGAAAAAGAATTGGATATTCGGCCTTTTGTGGAGGAGGTGACTATGGAAGACGAAGGACTCCATATGTCTTTACGGTTGACTCCCCAGGGCACGGTGAAAGTCGAAGAGGTGATCCGAAGTATATTACCTCATTATGAAGAAGTCCCATCTCTCATACGAGTCG
>CAZYTI010001113.1:0-2120 GCA_964650065.1 uncultured bacterium | reverse complement strand
GAATCCACATCGTATAATCGTCGCCATCCCATTCTCCATCCATGTAAACATTTTTTGCCGGGATATTGGCTGCCCGGCCGTGCAATCCAAGTTCTTTTCCCTGATCAACGTCCGGCGCTCCGAAATACGTCAATCCACATGTCATCAACAGCCCTCCGTAAAAGCTCCTTAACCAACCCAATCCTTCCGGTTCATAAAATGCCGGAGCAGTATCTCCGGTTGACGATCTCCAGCAGAGAGATTGGCCGCAATAATCTGCGGCAGAAATATCTAACCCCCTGTCGATTAACACAGTGAAATTGAACCCTGAGCCGGTTTTAAATTCTGCTGCCCGAACCCCTCGTTCGTTCCCGTTGACCAACTCGATTGACTTCACGCCTCCAAGTTGCGAAATATCACCAACTCGTTTTAATAATTCATCCTTTGTATATTCTTTTCCAAATAATGTTGCCATGTTTTCCTCCTTTTCTGTGGTTACCTGACCTGGATTATTCATAAATAGGGTGGCTATGAATTATTCAGTTTATATAATATACCAGAATGTTCGGATTATCAAGAAAATTTGGAACAATAATTGAAGAATATTAATTACTTTCTTCAAAAGGGTGTCGCTGAATATTCTTAATCTTCTTTTTTTCACCCACTCCTAACTTCCACCATCAAGGGGGAGTAACTTAACTGCGCAGGCTGAAAAAATTTTTAAAATGTATATTTTTAAAAATTTTTCTTGACTTTTGTCTTTTGTTTGCCTAATGCTGTATTAAGATTGAATTTTCATGTCTATTTATTGACCTTAGTAGAGGAGAGAATATTATGATGGAATATCCCACACTTTATAAGAAGGAAAAATCAACATTACAATTCATCAAAGAGTACATGTCCAAAAATCGAACGGCTCCTTCACTTGAAGAAATCAGAGCGCACTTAGGAAAGAAATCGCTGGCCACCGTGCATAAAAGTCTGGGGCAGTTGGAAACAAAGGGGTTCATCGAACGCAACAGGCATCATGGCCGTTCAATTACTCTGACCGAGCTTGCGTTGGAGTATTTCGGTTTGAAACCGGCAAACTCACTGCCTCTGCTGGGAACCGTAAAGGCTGGCCCGGAAGGAGTGCAGAACTTTGATGATGTCAGGGAATATATTGAAGTTCCCGCGACAACTAAAAAAGAAGGCCGCTATGTGCTGAAAGTTCAGGGGGATAGTATGATTGATGCGTTTATTAACGAAGATGACTATGTGGTCGTGGAAAAGGTTCCGGATCTTCCTGCCAATCAAATTGCGATTGCTCTGCTTAATGGAAATGCTTATATTAAAAAATTAATCCGGCGCAGCGGCGGACAGATTATTTTACGGTCGGAAAATCCTGACTATGATGATATTTATGTTCAAGAAACTGATGATCTCAAGATTGAAGGGAGAGTTGTTCAGGTCATACGCAATTACGGGTGAAGAGTCGGATAAATTTTTTTGTTGAGGAAAAGAGAAATCCTGACCCGTTCTTAAAAAATTTCCAGGTACTCATGGGGCGGGTCACAACTTCTACCTGTTTATTTTTCACGGCATTAATAATTGCCGGAATTGTTTTATGGGCCTGCACGAGGCTGTATGTAGTGTTTAATTGCTGAAGCGAATGAGCATCCGAGGTTCCCACCATAGGCAAATTGTATTTTTTAGCAATTGCCACAGCTTTGTTGTTAAAGTTGACAAAGCGAAAATGTAAATGTGCGTATTCAATCGCATCAAAGATCTCAATATGTTCCTCCAGTTCCTCTCCTAAGCAGTATTTACGGGGATAAAACGGATGAGGAGCGATGATAAGAGCGTTCTCTCCAGCGTACGATCTGATGTTCTTAAAACTCAATGAGTTGTGGTAGGGCTGTTGGCAATTCACGATCAACACATGTTTGCTTTCTACATACGCTTCAATCCCCGGAATCAGTAAAATTTTTCGCTGCTGCGCATACTCTCGAAGTTCATCTGTGTATAAAATCGAGATATGATTTGCGATGGTTATCGCGTCGAAGTGATACTCCGCGGCTTCATCAAGGAGTTCTTTTGCGGAATATTTAATGTACCTGTCTTTAGGATCTTCACCCGTATGGACGTGAAAGTCGATCTTG
>CAZYTI010001112.1:0-2121 GCA_964650065.1 uncultured bacterium | reverse complement strand
ACTCTGTTTCGATTTAGTTTACCCGGGAGGAGTCGTGTGAGTCTCCGGATCTATGATGTGATGGGAAGGGAAGTGAGGATTTTGATTGCGGGAAGGTTGGAGGAAGCCGGGATTCATGAAGTGTTGTGGGATGGAAGGGATAAGAACGGTGAATCCGTGAGTTCGGGAATATATGTTGTTTTTCTGAGGAGTGACCTTGGGATGAGGAGGCAGAAGGTGGTGTTCGTGGAATGAAATGGGTTAAATTACAATGAACGCGTTCCTTTTTATTAGGGTGCACTGTTCAGCTCAAAACGGTTTACTTGGTGAGCGGAAAAAAAGTATTCGACAGCCATTTTGAAATCGAGAAATATTGAAATGTTACTGACGGTAGAAGATATCATGTTTATAAAGGATAGTCAACCATGAGTCGAAGCGTTCTGTCTTTTCATCTTATCATCCTGGTTTTATTCGGAAACGGCCTTTCCCAGGACGCCGGGAGTCCGCTCCTGGAATCCTGGGAACAATATAGGGCGTTGAAAAAAAGTTCGGAATTCGGTCTGGAATGGATACCCCTCGGGCCGGTCGTCAATTCGGCCCGGGTGGAGGCTGTACAGCTCGATCCAACCCGACCGGGGACCTGGTATGTGGCCTTTGGTTCGGGAAACTTATGGAAGACCACCAATCACGGTCTATCCTGGAGACCCCTGTTTGAAAATCAGTCGGCTCTGGGTATCGGAGATATTGCCCTTGCACCATCCAATCCCGATATCATCTGGCTGGGCTCCGGGGAAAGCCTCAAGAAAGCACGAAATTTTACCATGCCCGGGACCGGCGTTTTTCGCTCGGACGACGGTGGAGAGACATGGAAAAATATGGGTCTTCCCGATTCCTACCACATCGGTGAGATTGCCGAGCATCACCAAAATCCAGACATCGCCTTCGTCGCTGTGATGGGTCATTTCTGGTCGACCAACAGGAACCGGGGTCTATACCGGACGGTCGATGGCGGGAAAACCTGGAAGCTTGTGCTTTTCGTCGACGAGTGCACCGGGGCAAATGATGTGGTCATCGCTTCATCGGCTCCTGAAACAATTTACGTTTCCATGTGGGAGAACAACCCGACAACCTTGGGTGAGGAAAGCGGTGTTTATAAAAGCAGTGACGGCGGTGAATCGTGGACACGAATGGAAAACGGATTTCCCAGCGGTCCCGAGACCGGGCGTATCGGATTGGCGGTATCTTGGACAAATCCCGACAAGGTCTATGCCCTGGTGGACAACCTGAGTCAAAAAAAGAACGAAACTGCCGAGGTTTACAGAACCCTTGACGGGGGGCAAAGCTGGAGCAGAACTCATGAGGATGCGCTGAAGATATTTGCCCGTATCGGCTGGTACTTCACAGACTGCTACGTCAATCCCGAGAATGATGAAGAGGTCTACGGGCTCGGCGTCCGGGCCGCTCACAGTACGGACGGTGGAAAAACCTTTAAGCTGTTAGGCGGCGATGTATATCATCTTTTTCCAAGCCCGGCCGATTTCCTGCATCTCGATCACTGTGAACTCTGGATCGATCCTAACAATCCGAGTCATCTGGCTCTCGGCAATGACGGGGGGCTCTTTGTCAGTTATGACAAAGGGCAGTCCTGGATGCATTACAACAACATTCCGGCCGGGGAGTTCTATGATATCTCGGTGGATAATCAGGATCCCTATTCTATTTACGGAGGTACACAGGATGATGCTTCTGTATTTGGGCCTTCTAAAGAATGGCTTCCCGAATATGCGGATGGATGGCAGTATGTGTGGATAGATGCCTGGGCAGGGGGAGATGGGTGTTACACGATGGCAGACCCCGAAGATCCCAATACAGTTTATTTTTCTTTACAAAACGGGGGAATCAGGCGTAAGGATATGAGGCGCGATCGTTCAAAACGGATCAAGCCTCGTTTGCCCGAAGGACATGGGGGCAAGCTGGCCTATACGTTTGTCGCTCCTTACATCATATCCCCCCATAATCGTCTCACACTCTATCATGCAGGCAACTTTATTTTTAAATCTCTGAACAGGGGAGATACCTGGAGAGTGATCAGTCCGGACCTGTCTGTTTCTGCCATCGAAGCGAAGAAATCAGTAGCCATGG
>CAZYTI010001111.1:0-2122 GCA_964650065.1 uncultured bacterium | reverse complement strand
TGTGTCTTGGTGGCGAAAATATTTTGTTAGATAAATCCTTCGCAAATATGATGCGGTTTTTATAGATAGGTACTAAAGACACTTTGGAAAACCCGGCTATCCCCAATTCGTGTCAAAGCTGTCACAAGCATAAGAATGAAGATGTGAAAAAGCTTAATGAAGACCTGAAAAAGCTTCAGGAACGACTTGACTGGCGGACTAAAAGTTCAACGTTATCATCCAAATAGTGCCTGAACGAAAACCCATCAAATCTTCCCCCCTTTGATAAAGGGGGGCCGGGGGGATTTTATAACAGATTGAAATCCCCCTAAATCCCCCTTTACGAAAGTGGGGCTTACAAAAAAATATGTCACTTTTCGTTCAGGCACTAAGTAGCCAGAGAAGACAATCTAAGAAGTCTTTTTTCGAAGCACGACCTTCCACTGGTTGGAATTGATCTGTATGACCTCCAGTACTTCCTGTCCTTCCCTTTCCATACTTCTTGGGATGTTGGTGGCAGCAGGAGGATAATCGACAATAACATCCAGAACTTCGCCAACGTTCATCTGCTCCATCATCAACTTTGATTTGACAAAGGTATACGGGCACACTTCCCCGCTAAGATCGAGATTTCGCCTCTTTGTTTCGCTCACTGTGCAGATCTCCATTAGCTCCTTACATGCCGATTGTTTGACTAAATGAGTCAAACAATTTCGATTGGGTATTGCAATCAATAGACGTTTTGAGTGTTCAGTGTTCAGGCGGGGCAGGACGATTACCCGCCCGCCATCGCTCTCGCTAAGGCGAGGCGGGCGGGGACAAGACCCTGCGGGCGCCGCAGGCGCCAGCTTTTCTTTCCTGAACTCTGAACACTGAACACTCCCATTACCTGAGACGTCGAAATAATGATCGAAGTTGATTCAAAGTTGAAGCGAATTTCAAATATGTTTGGACAGTATTTTACCAACATAAGATTCGATCGTTTTGGAAAATAAGGTTGAGAAGGTCATGATAACTTATCATAGGGACGTTGGGTGATACGGATCTTTTTTGAACGTCATCTTCCAAAGCAAGCAAACGGCCCGGGAACCGTTCCTTCACCGTCACAGCATTTTGAATCTTCACGATGGTAATATCATGTTCCTCGCAGTGTTCCTCGATCATTCTTTTTACCATGGCATCTGGATGATTACGCAGGAGATATAGTATTTTCATCCTTATCCTCACAAGCAGGCGACTGAAAAAGGACCTCTTGAAAGTTTTCTTTTTCCGGCGCCCATTTCCATGCCCTGGATTCTTCAAATACGCCATCTCTGATCGTAAGGATGATATAGAGGTAATCCTCCCAGGCGGTTTTTCTATCATATTCCGACGGGACAGGGGGATGATCCGGGTGGGAGTGGTAGAAACCACAAATTTCCGACTCGCTTTGTTCGGCCCACTCCAGGGCGTGAATGAAGTCCAAGGGATCTATCAGGTATCTGGTTGCTGAATCCTCCGGTGTGGTGTTTCTCGCCGGGTGCGCCTCGGTGATATGCAGTGGTCTTTCTCGGGAGCAAAGCAGGATTCCGCATGCTTCTGCGGGATAGCCGCTTGCAGTGTGGCGAAGAATGCGGTTCCAGGGTTCATTTTCAATCGTCCAGGAATCTTTTTGTATCGGGTGCATTGCGAATGTTTCTATTTCAGAAGATGACGACCATAATGTCGGTTGACCGGGTTATAATACTCTTTTCGGGTTTTCCCGTTATACAAAAACGACGCCATCGCACCGGGTTAAAAATTGAAAAATGGCATCCCTGCTCCAAATCATCGGATTCCATGTTTTACATAAACACTCACATTCTTCCATGGATTCATTCTCCACGACAAGGTTCTGTTTCAATTCAACAAGCGTCTCCAAATGTTTTTGATAGACCGGTTCATCACCTCTTTTAACCGGTTTCTCGCGGAGCGCTTTCAGACCATCTTCCAGAAAAAAAAGGTAAACCTCGATATCTCTTAACGTTAAACCCACACCCATTCGCATGGCTTCAACAGCTCTGAGGTCAGCATCGGGTGAATTCCGAATGACCACTCCAATCTTCTTGCCCTTCATTTCAAAAACGATTCCCCTCATGTGAAGACCGGAAACCGGTCAGATTCT
>CAZYTI010001110.1:1371-2128 GCA_964650065.1 uncultured bacterium | reverse complement strand
CATGCCATGCTATCAGGCCAGTGAAGCATTTTCATCTCAACAAAAATCAATTCTTTATTCTTTGCTATCGGTAAAGTGTCTCCTGTTTTGACAGGGACAAAATTCCAATCTTGATGATAATGGCCTTTTAGAGATTTGATACCATTGGAGGTACAATAGACCGGTGTTTCCGGAATGAGACGCATTAATTCCGGAAGGGCACCACTATGATCAATTTCAGCATGGTTTGCAATAATATAATCGATTTTATTTAGATTGATTTCCTTGGAAAGGTTATCTACAAATTCCTTTGCATGGGGTAGCCAAACGGTATCGATTAAGATATTCTTTTCTTCCTTGATCAAGTAGGAATTGTACGTTGAACCACGATGGGTTGAATATTCATTGCCATGAAATTTTCTGAGCTCCCAGTCAATTTTACCAACCCAGTCAATGTGATTTTTGATATTGATTTTCATAGATTTACTCCTTTTAAAATTGTAGGTATTATCAAAAATTAACCACACCTGCCTGCCGCCCGCCTGCCTCGGGCATGGCAGGCAGGGAGCACACAGAGAAGTGATTCATATTATTTGTGTCATACAATAAAATCTTATCTCCACTCTGTGTCCAGTGTGCTTTCACGTCTTTCTCTCTTTTTTTATAAAACTTTTGACACTACCGATTCGGCAAGATGTATCCTTCCTCTATTTTTGTAAAATGAGTTTCTTCATCTCCACAAATCCGCCTGCCTTCAATCGGCACAAGTAGATACCAC
>CAZYTI010001110.1:0-1361 GCA_964650065.1 uncultured bacterium | reverse complement strand
AATTCTCTGCATTCCACTGGATCTCGTATTCACCGGAAGGCTTCTCTTCATCGATCAATGTCTCAACGAATTGACCTGAGAGATTGTAAATCTTCAAACTCACATGACTCGACTTCGGTATTGAGAAGCGAATCGCTGTTGTCGGATTAAATGGGTTGGGATAGTTCTGGTGAAGGGAATAATGGTCCGGTCCGATGCCTCTTTCTAACACGAAAGACGTCCCGACGGTCACCTGCCCGGGAAGGAGAGTATCGACTGTTACAGTTTGACCATTGATGTCGGTCACCTTAATATTCTGCAGATTGAGAGTCGTGCTCCCTTCTGCCAGGGCTGTAAAAGTGACGGCGCCCAGTACTCCCGAACCATTGGGACCCGCATCGGTTCCCATACTCGCCCCACCAAATGTGACCGTTCCTGATGCGCTCAGGTTGTTGATCGAAGGACCCACGGGTATCACAGTCCGGCCGGTGCTGGCCGGAAATGCCCCCACCTGAGCAGAGCTGGCATGCACCACATCGGTATTGTACAGAATGGTAAACTCAAACGCACCGAGGTTGGTGACATTTTCAACCACCACATCAAGATTAACGGTCTCACCGACCATCAGAGTCTTCTGCTGAGGATCGATACCGATGGTGAGATCCTGAGAATAGAGATGATGGGCCAACATTGCTGATAATAGCAATAGAACCAGGCAAAGGTTTGATCGATTCTTCATGTTTGCCTCCTTGGTGAATAATGCAGGTATCAGGAGTATATCGCCAAAAAGCCGGATCGATGTAGCTGCCGTTTTTCATTCTGATGAGGCTGTCAATCAGGCTCTACGATCTTTAATGAATATTGCAAAAAACCTGTGAAGGCATCCAATAAACTTGTATTAAAAGAAGAATATCCTTTCCTAATTCTTTTCGTATTTCCTGGATTTCATCGATTATTTCATCTTAGAAATTTGATTTTAACGATTCAACCCTTATTGAATAGAGATCAATTCTGTTAAACCCGAATAGTCATCACCGGACAAGGGGCATTGCTGGCAACTCTTTCCGTCGTACTCCCAATCAAAAAATGATCCATACCGCTCATTCCGTGGGTCGCCATAATAATCAGATCGATTTTATTGATTTCAGCGTAATCCTGAATTTCCTTATGCGCTTTGCCCTCTGCAAGGTGATATTTTGCTTCATTCTTGGCAATGCCGGTAAAAGCAGGTAAATTATTCATCAACTGCTGTTTCAATTGAGGATTGGCTTTTAATATGGGCTCTGAGGATTGGAGATAATAAAAAGGATGCGCTTCTTCCTCTATAGTGAATAAAATCGTCATTTTTGCATCGAATTTTCGGACGATCGTTTTCCCTTTTT
>CAZYTI010001109.1:0-2132 GCA_964650065.1 uncultured bacterium | reverse complement strand
CACCACATGGCATCGCCCAAAGGGCTGAACAGGGAAGGCCCGGCAGTCCATCATGGCATAGCTGGTGGGATTCAGCTTTAACAGAATATCTGTCCAGATCAAATTGTTTTTTCCGAAGCCGGTGAGCAAGAGCCAGGGCGGCCATTCCCACCGCACCACCAGTTTAGAGTAGTTGGGAATGATAAAAGGGCTGACTGAAGAATCCATGGTGTAGAAATACTTTTCACTCTGGTCAATGTAATATTCAGGGGACTGCTGCGGCTCCAGGCATGCAGCCTTGGCTGCATCGGTTCCACAGTTGAGACCCTTGTTCCAGGAATCATCATCATTGTCATCACTGCAAGCTGACATTAAAGAAACCGTAAAAAGGATCAGGGCCCAGGCCGTCAACCGCAGATGATTCATCTGTTTCATGTTTTTTGCCTTTGTTCCTTGACTCCAAAAAAGTAGGGCAGCCTCTCAAAGCCTGAGTCAGGCTGTTGCCGGCCAAATTCAATATGTCTATTATACATTTTCCCTGGAAGAATTGAAGATGCCGATAAAAAGCCAGGAAGAGTCACTTATTATTCGGAGGAATCGTTAAAAACAAAGGCAGGGTATTTTGCAAGGCCCGAAAGAGATATGGAAATGCCAGGATCAGCCCCTGACGGATGTGAATTTCCAGGAGTCATGACGTTTTCTTAATAGCAGGCCTTTTCGCAACTTTTAAAATCATTGAAAAAGAACTCGCAATCAGGGTCACAACTGCAGCCCGAGGCATAAACGCATTCTTCACCATTACAAACAACCCCTAAAATCATTTCACAGGCTCCATAGCCATTGGGGTCCAGTACCCTGCAGGAACATCCTTTCCTTTCGTTCAGGTCGTTATCATTTCCACAGGAAAGAACAGAAAAGATAGATAAAGAAAGAATGAAAACAAGAACGGTAGCTTCATCGAAAGATTCCTCTCAGTTTAATAATCATCTTAAAAACATCATACGCAATAATGGCAATCTTGCAAGAGAAAAAATTAATGCTTTTCCTCGAGTTTTCCCTTTGTGGTGGGCAAGGCTTTACTCTTCAACAACCAAAATAAAAGGCCACATCCCAAGATGTGGCCCTGATATAATAAAGTGACTAAAAAGAAATTCTAAGCAGCTGTTTTGAATGCTCCAGCACTTTTGTTCGTCAGCTCCTGGACGGCGGCGAGCACCTCTCTGAGATTCAGCGGCTTTTGAAAGACACGATCCGCTCCGAAAACGGTGGCATAACGAAGATAATCCCCTTGGACGGTGTTTCCTCCACCCGACATGGCAATGACCTTTACTTCCGGGAAGTCGTTACGGATCCGCCTTATTGTCTCGATGCCATCCAGTTCGGGCATGAAGATATCCGTGATGATCAAATCGGCAGGCTCTTGGGGATAGATTATCAGGGCATGTTTTCCGTTGGAGGCATCCAGCACCTTGTATCCTTCCCGCTCGAACATTTGACGAAGCATCTCCCTCATCTGCACTTCATCATCGATGATCAGGATGGTTGCCTTGGGTGAACTCTGCTCCTGCCTGTTCTGAGCCCGTATCCTTTGGATGGCTTCGCCAAATGTACTCATTGATATCGGTTTCAGGAGTATTTCCCGAATCCCGGTCTCCTCTGTTTTTACTTGATTGATTGCCTCACTGAATCCAGTGCAAAGGATGATAGGGATGTCATCTCGAATCCTCAGCAGTTCCTCCGACAGCTCTACCCCGGTCATATTCGGCATGGTGAAATCCGTGATGACGATGTCGAATCGATCCGGTTGGGCGCGAAAATCTTCCAGCGCTTCTATGCTGTTTGTCCTGGCTACGACCTCATGACCGAGGTGTTCCAGCACCTTTTGCCCCAGATGGACGAGCATTTCCTCGTCATCAACTTAGAGAATGCGCAAATTCTCCTTCTTGTGTGGGGCAGACGTTTCTGCCTTCATGGAGACCTTACTTTCAATTTTGGGGATTAGCACATGGAACGCCGTGCCTTTTCCAGTTTCACTTTCAACACTGATGGCTCCATGGTGACTCTTGACGATTCCGTGCACCACGGAAAGACCCATTCCGGATCCTTCCCCCGTACCTTTGGTTGTGAAAAAGGGGTCAAAGATACGATTCATG
>CAZYTI010001108.1:0-2132 GCA_964650065.1 uncultured bacterium | reverse complement strand
GAGCTAAAATAGTCTTCATCAATGTCTGCCCGGTCTTGAAGTCTTTCCCGGAGATGGGTACATGCATCTCTTTGGCCAATTCGGTGAGGGCAGGAATATCGTGACACATATGGGGAGCACCGTTGGCATAGGGAATCCCCGACTTGATGGCCGCATAGGCATAGATCATGCTGGACGAGATGGCCTCGTGATTTTCTTCCATCCCTTTTTCAAAGGATTCGATGGTGGCCCAGACCGGTTCGTATTCCATATAAATTTCGGTACTTCCACACCAGACAATAACGACTCGATCTAAATTGTTATCATCCTTGAACCTGGCCATGTCCTCCATCAACTGTTTGGCCAAATCCATCTTGTTGGCGCCTTTTTTCACATGTGTACCGTCCAGGTTCTTCACATATTTCTTGTCGAACACACCCGACATCGGTTTGATGGCTTCCAACTGAGGTTTGACCTTACTCAAATCGTCCCGGGTCAAAACACCGGCCGTGATGGATGCCTCGTAGGCATTCTCTTCATAGATATCCCAGCCGGCAAAGACGAGATCGTCCAGCTCGGCGAGAGGAACAAAATCTTTGATCATGGGAACACGGTCTTCCGTTCGTTTACCCAGCCGGATGGTTCCCATCTGAGTGAGGGAACCGATTGGTTTCGAAAAACCATTTCGAATCAGTTCGACACCGGCAATGGTCGTGGTACCCACGGCCCCCAAACCGGGCAACAAGACACCTAACTTTCCTTTGGGTTCTTTAATAACTTCTGGTCTTTCCATTGAGATTCTCCTTTATTTTTTCATCATTGATCGTTATTCGCTACAAATTCTTCCTAGCTGCGACCGTTCGGCCCCCAACCGTCTAAAGTGGATTAGAATGGTGGGGCCTCTCAATTGTCAATTCTTAATTCTTAATTCTTAATTGTTAATTGTTAATTCTTAATTGATCCTTTGCTTCGTACAAATCCTGTGTTTATCATTCAGCTAATCGATACAGCATCTCACCCGCTTTCGGCACATAGAGTATGCCTTCATCCTCACGATCTTTCCAATCATCCAAGTCGATGGACACAGGATCACTATATCCCAGATTGATTCGCTGACACACATCTTCCGAAATCTGCGTGGCCAACACGACATGAATTCTCGACTTTTCAACACCCTCCTCAAATGTACCCGTCCCCTTCACATGGGTCGAATGGGCCAACACACCTTTGGGGACATCCCTGAATTGATCCATCTGCTTTAAGAAATAATCGCGCACATGATAACCGATTTCCTCGATATGTGCACCATGGGTTTCGGATACTTTTGTGATATGGGGCGCATAGATGATCAGCTCCCCGCCATCTGCAACGACCGGTTCCAGTTTATACATACACTTTCCGGCCGTCCAGATATCATCGTACATCCCGGGTGCACAGGACAGGACCCGCTCAAAAGGACGATCCTTACAAATGATATGCATTTGTTTGGAAAGGTCGGCAGCGACATCCCAGGCATCTTCAGGACAGCCAATATACAGACCCGCTAAATCTTTGCCCTTGACCACCAGGCTCATACACATCTTTTCAATGGAAATGAAGGATGCAGCCCGATCGACGACGCGATGCACCGCCGTATTCTTGGCCCCGATGATTTTCACATTGGTAATCAGGGCACCCAACCAGTGAAACATGTTCATTATCTCCTCCCCTGCGATTCCAGGGAAGAAATACTTGTTGCCCCCGGAGAATCCTACGACCTCATGGGGGAAGGTGGGTCCGACAATGATCAGCATATCATAATCGAAGATCATCTTGTTGATGGTGACCCGGGTTTCCTGCGTCATCAAACCGTCAGAGATTTTTGTCACCTCATCGCTGCCGATGGTACCAATATGCACAAGTTGATTGGGATCGTTCCATCGGTGGTTGTGAAAGCGCACTTTGGCATACCGGCTTGCGTATTCCTCTCGGGTGATACCCACACGGGAGAGAATCGCCTCTTCACGCAGTGGTGGATGGGTTCCCAGCGCAATGAGAAAGTCCATGGCCCTGACCCGATCCGCCAACAGTCGATGGAGTACACGGAACATCATGTCCATGGGTGCGGTACGGGAATGATCGGGAATGATAAAGAGAAGCCGTTTGTTGTCCAC
>CAZYTI010001107.1:0-2132 GCA_964650065.1 uncultured bacterium | reverse complement strand
CCTGAAACATGGTAGAAAAAATTCTCTAAAACATAGGTAATAATGTGATTATCGACAAAACTGCCATCGGGTCAAGGTCGGAATCCGTTGAAATTCTGAAAAAAGAAAAAATATCTGTTTTTGTGCCCCAAACAACGGAACACAACTTCTTTGGCACATACGATAGACCGATTCTATAGGGTACATTGGTTGAACTGTTACAGGAGATGTATCACAACCACACGACTAACAGAAAGCGGTGTTTTAGTTTAATTCCGGTGGTATGAGCGCTATCAGTCTTGGCCGAACAGGCGAAGCAGTTTGTTTGGCATAGAAAATATGGAATGTTATGACTGATAATTGAGTTAAAAATTGACATTAGGGGCATTTATCACTACTGTCCGGTTATAAGTTGAATAATAACAATTGGTTATCATAATCGCTAATTTTGGTTTTGTAGAGCTCTTGCGAAAACGCTTCTGAAATAGGTGTTTTCTCGAAAATCGACACACTTAAAAACTGTAAAATTGTGTAGAGGCTCTGGTCGAGATCGAGCCTTTTTTTGAGAATTGCTACAAGTACATAAACGGAGACAGCTGTCCAAACTTGCGTTTTTACGGCATTGGCAGATGTCCCATAGAAAGCTTTGATTCGCAGATGCTGCTTGATCCATTTGAAGAACAGTTCCACCTGCCACCTGGCTTTGTAGAGCATTACAATAATCAGTGCCGGAAGGTCGAAATTATTGGTAATAAAAACCAGATTTTTGCCTGTATCGGCATCGTAATAGCGTATTCGCCGAAGAGGAATCGGATAATCTTTGGCGGTGTCGACTCCGGTTGTTATGATGGTCTGGTCGCACCGCAGGCCTGTGGATTTGTCCACGGGATGAGAGTAGCGTCTCTTGAATTGAAAGTTGCGTTTGCTACGTGTTACAAAAAAAGCGGACGCCTGTTGTATCGTATAAAGTCGAGCGAAATCCAGATAGCCGCGATCCATCAGATAGAAGGATCCAGGCTGAACAATTAAAATGTCGAGAACATTGACATCGTGCAGTTTTCCATCGGAAATATGGATGAATTCGGGAATACTGCCTCGTAAGTTGAGTAAAGTATGAAGTTTGATGGCACCTTTGGCTTTGCGAAACCGTGCCCAGGGAAATAGAGACAGGCATAAATCGATCGTTGTTGAGTCGAGAGCGTACACTTCGGCTTGCAGATTGATGCCGAAATCGTCCTTGGCATAAAGATCTTTGGCAATGGATATAAGGATTTGAGCGAAGTCGGCATAAATTCGCCAATCCCGGTTTTCGTTGGCATCGGCCAATGTGCTTCGTGAGATGCGGGATCGAATGCCCATGTGGTAAAGCTTTGATCGGTTGCCTCGCAGGCATACTTCGATATCTCGCAGACTCTCTCGGTAAGTTAATTGAGCGAATGCCATACAAAGAAATTGGTCCATGCAGGAGAATTTTTGTATTTTGCGGTTGCCGTGATATCGTTTGACGCATTTGCGGAAATCCCAGTGTGGGAGCAGGTCCATGACTTGAGAAAAAACGGTTCGCCCTGTATTCATCAGCCAATCCTTTACGAAGAAATGGCCTAAATACTACAGGCAAATTGAAATCGTTTGTAGTTGTTTTATTGGTTAATATATTGTAATCTATAAAGTTATAAGAAAATCAAAATTCAACAACCGGACAGTAGTGCGCCAGCATTTCTTTTTGAACGATACTTGCCCGATAATAATGACTGTTTTTCAAATTAAAGCGATTTGTTTCTGGCTAAGGTAGTCTGAAAAAGGAACGCTCCTTTTGAGGATCGTTTTAAAAATAACCGAACACACCCTCGATCTATTACTCTGTGTCCGATAAATCACGGTAGCGGACTTGAGGCATCCGCTTTTAATGCGAAACCCCCTTTATTTTCAAGTCTGACATGATATAATCATCCGTCGTCAAACAGATAAACAGCTCTCATATAGAAAGGGATGTGATGAACAAACAAGCTCAGGAATTTCTGACCGAATTATTAGCCGCTCCCAGCCCGTCCGGTTTTGAGCAGCCCGCCGCTAAGCTCTGGCGCGAATATGTGAAGTCACATGTAGATGATGTAACAGGTGATGTCCACGGCAACAGCATCGCCGTGCTGAAC
>CAZYTI010001106.1:0-2135 GCA_964650065.1 uncultured bacterium | reverse complement strand
GCTGCCAAAAGATCGGACTCGAAGGATGCTGGGAATGTGATAGGTCAGAGGACTGTGACAAACTAGATATTCTCGAGCACAACCACGGTGATGCGCATATGAAGAATCTGAGGAAGATAAAGAAGAAGGGAGTATGTGAGTTTCTCAAAGGGAAGAGGTGTTGGTATCATAAAATTCCCGAGAAACAACAGAAAGGAAAATCGAAATGAAAATATTTCAAAAAATCCTAAATATCTATAACTGCTTCATGACGAATATGCTAGAAATACCTGTTGACGAAAAAATCCTGGAAAAAGCGAACGATTGGTGGGAGAACCTTCCGGCCATTACCAAGATCGCAATCCACCAGAATTTATGAGATGCAATGAAATTTAATAACTGGATATTTATCATTCCGACATTTTGATGTGCAGTACAATCCAATATATCACATTATTTCATATCATCTCATACAATATCATGTCATTCTCAAAATTTCAATGCAGTTAGGGTCTTTGTTTGGATTACTCCTTCGATGTCCCTGATTTTCTCCAAAATTATCTGAGCCAACGTGTTGAAATCTTCTGATTGAGCCTTTGCGATGAAATCATATTCTCCGAATAAAGGATAGAGTTCAACAATCTCTTTTAATTTCTTAAGTTTTGTATACACTTCGTGTTCCATTGTGGGAGCCACAGTAATCAGTATAAATCCAACAGCCATGATATCACATTTGTTGTCCCCGCCCATGAAAGCGTACTTCAATCATTATTCTACAACGCTCGTATAAAACATTTTCATATATAATTGTCTTTTTGTTTCAACCTTTTCCATGCTACTGTGTAAACCAGGGAGATATGTCACCCCCTACATCTCACCGTAAGGACATCATCCAATTTAAGTCCTTTGACCAAATGATCATACCAATTCTTTGCTCTTTCTCCAGAATACTTTTCTTCAGGATATGCATCGATAGAACTATGCAATTTCCCATTGTTATACCAATGGACGAAGATTTTTATGGCTTGATTGATTTTTTTCCTATCACGAGATCTTCCCAATCTGTGACGAAGAAATCGCTTTAATGCTTTCTGGAAAGCACTCAACTTTCCCATGGTTCTTGGGTGATGAATACTCGTCCAGATGTGCTTTTCCCGAACGAATTCCTGACAATATTTCCTCATTTCAGCGTTCTGTCTACTAAATTGACTACCATTGTCAGTTAAGAGATTATCGAATTTAATTTTAACAAGTCTCTTCATTCCTTTTGTCACGGTCTTGTCCTTTCCATTGGCAAGTGCAAGGCCCCAGCCTTTTCTCGTTCCATCATCTTCCATGATTAAAATTGGTACCCCATTGAACGTGGTAAGATCTGCCTGAATCAACCGATTTGGGTGAAGCCAATCGAAAAATTTAAGTTTTTCGTTTTCTCTTTTCTCCCGCTCTATAATAGCATTTCTCACGAGAATATTATACACTGTCGATGACCACATCTTTTTCCTATTTCCTTCTCTTCGAAAACTCTCATTCATTAAAACCGCAATGTCAATGGGACCAAAACCCGATACCTTACGTATCGCTTTTACTTGATTTTCAATTTTTAGCGGAGAACGATTCGGGGAGGTTTTCGGTCTTCGAGATCGATTCCGAAGTCCAGGAATTCCTTCCTCTTTGTATCTCTTCACCCATCTCTGTAATTGACGTTTACATTTTCCTAGTAAATCGGCTGCATGTTGTCTGGTAATTCTGATAGGGTCTTGAGAAAGAGTCCGTGCAATAGCAAAATTCCGTTTCTTCACATCAGGGGATTCTTGTTTAAGTGCCTTGATGTGTTCCTTAGCCAAATATATATTACCTCGATGTAGTACCATTCTATGTCACCTCTATGTTAATTTGGTTTCATTGGTATGCACCAAATTGCAGAGGGGTGACACATGTCTTTGGTTTCTACATGATTTTACAATCACGCATCATAATAACTCAAGAATATCCTTTTCCTGGAAGGTCTTGACCGCTTCGAGGATCTTCAAAACCTCGGTAACAATCTCGTGATCCTCCAGATGACCCTTCCTCTCCTCCACCAGAAGGATGTAATCGGCAAATCTCCGGAATTTCCGATGTTCCGCTGATTTCAACAATTCACCGATCCCGGAATC
>CAZYTI010001105.1:0-2136 GCA_964650065.1 uncultured bacterium | reverse complement strand
CGGTCCACAGAGGCTCCGCCTCTGACGGCCGCCACCCCCCACCCAACACCAACAACCTTTTTTTCATACCCTCATTCCTCAACATATTCCAGCTGCCGCGCCACCACCTCGGCGCTGGTCTCGGCTGATGCGTAGTCCTCCAGCGGCTCCTTGTTGAATTCGAGGAAGTGGAGTGCCCAGTTGTAGATGTTCGAAACGTCCCTGGCCTGCTCCCTGTTCCCGAGTATGTAGAGTGAGGCTGCCACAGCCTCCAGGCTGGTGAGTTTGAACGCCTTGCCGAAGTTCACGGGATTTGCCGCCACCAGGAACGGGAGAGAGCGGTTCCTGAAGTTTCCCTTGAACCTTGGAAACACGTCGTCTGCCTCGTTCCACGAGCAGTCAACCGCGATGATACCTGCCTCGAGAGCAAACTCCCGCTCCTCCCTGGACAGTGCTTTCTTTGAGAACGGGTTCAGCACCACCCCTTTTTCGATGTTGTTGATCTTGCTCTCCAGCCGTGCCTTGCCCAGTTTCGCCATCTTTCGTGCAGTACACTTCTTCGGGTCGTCCTGGGAGAGGTGGAGGATGATGACCTTGATCTTTTTCTGGAGGTGGTGGGGGGTGGCGGGTGTCATGTGAGGGTGAGGGAGATAGCGCAATTTAAATACTTTTTTCAGGATTCGGGACACATTGTAATTTTCATTCCGGAGGTCTCTCTCCTTCCGTGAGAATATCTTTCATTTTCGCTTCTACAATATGTTTGATACCTTTAGCGATTTTCACATATTCCTGGGTCTCAACTTCTCCAGGTATGTAGAAGTCATCAGGATATCGAATCGCCACGCCAAAGAAATTCAGGTCTTTCAAATCTCTGTTACAGAAATCGGGATCGATATCACAACAACGCTTGAGCAAGTAATCGATATCGTGAATTCTCCCCGGCTCAATGCTTTTAAAGATCAAGAACGCTTTCAGGAACTTTTCTACCGCCTGCTGGCAGTGAAAGCAGACAACGTCGGTGATGGGATTTTCATGCTGGAGTTCATGCTGGGCCACAGTCAAGTCGTTGTTGGCTTTTATGAGCCATTTCTTTAAGTAATCCCTGAGTTCATCCTTCATATCTTCACACCCTCTCTCACCGCGTGCCTCACCACACTCCCGAGGAAATCCTTTTTGATGGTAAGTTCCTTTTTACTCTGGACGATGACATCGGTAGTTATGTTCTGGCTCACCAGCAGTTTTCGTATTCGGGTTCCCAGTTTCATCTTCTCTTTGATATCGATTTCGAATGGGACCACCACCATGATATCATAATCGCTGTCGGTCTTGGAATCTTCCCGTGCTCGTGACCCAAAGAGGACGATATCGCTTTCGGGAAGGACGGTGTGAACCGCTTTCTTTATCTTCTCCAGATTCTGGTCGGTCATTGTTGAATCTCCTTGTGCGGGTGAGGATGTTGGGGGTTGGTGCTGAGGGTGCTTTTAGAAGCCGGTTCTAACAACGAATGGGACGAATTTATCGAATACATGTCCATCGTAAGTCTTATCTGATTCGTTGCTAATTATTTTTCAATACATTGTTTTCCTTTTTGTTAGGACAATGAATGGATGGATGGATAGGGGAGCTATATGAATACAAGGTCGTTAAGTTCATTCGTTTCGTTCGTAGATTCGTTACATTCGTTGTTTTTTTTTACCTTACGAATAGTTTTCGTTTGAGTGATGCTATTTTTGAATCGAATTCTTAATTTAACTTTCTTTCGATTTCCTTGACATTTTCGTTCAAAAGAATCTTTTCAGCATTTTTTTTATGATTTCCCTGAAGTTCGATAGGTAAATCAAAATAAAGTGCGTAGACTAAAATATCAATATTTCTCTCAATTAATTCAATCTCATGAAGTATCTCGTGCTCAATCCTCGTTATCTTCTTCTCATCCATTTGAGTCATGTTTATTGAGATATCGAGTTCTTGTAAGTCTCCATATGTGTTTTCAAAGTATCTTTCAAAGATCATCCGGGCAATTCTATCGTCTTTGCACACTACCTTTAACCCCCCAGCATTTAGGAGAATAACCCGTCCATCCTCAGAGAAGATTCTTGGAGATTCCACAAGAAAATTCGTCCCAAGAGCCGTCGGGACCTTTAAATCAAAATACTC
>CAZYTI010001104.1:0-2140 GCA_964650065.1 uncultured bacterium | reverse complement strand
CTTTATCAATGTGAATGAAATACCGGCCTGACGCCTTATTTTTGTACACTTCCATAGGCAACCTCCTCATTGAATGTAATGACCGTTGAAACCTTCATATGTATTGTTGAAGAATTCTTGCGCCTCTTCCACTGAATCGAACAGCAGCCAGTCCCGCTTGATGGTACCGCCCTGTTTTCTGATTAGCTCGATGCTTGTGTTTCCATGGTATTCGTATGTGTCCTGATAATTTGTATGAAATTCTTGTCTTGTCATTTTACCTGTCTCCTTTCCATAACGTTGTTACCTCAATTGTGCGTAAATAAAATGAAGAAATTTGGATATTGCTTAAAAACGCTAAGTTTTATAGCCATTTTGGAAATTTTTATATCGGTTCAATGGATGACCTATAATTTTACGGGTGATTCTTCATTTTATTTACCCTACGGGAAAGCCGATGCCACCCCATCTTCTACGTTGCCAAGGGCTCGCAATAGTTCACTATGGCTTCGCTCTTAGTGCCTTGAATATGGGTAATCTCAACTTTCGCACATTTAAGGTATTAGTATATTTAAATTTAGCTACACGGATATCATATGTGTTTGTTAGCTACACGGATATCATATGTGTTTGACAGATCCGGTCACACTCCAACAATTTTTTTGAGAAACAAAAAATATAAATCTGATAAAAAATCATATGTAATATCAATTAGTTCTTGACAATCCAGAGTTTTCCAAGTAATTTTCCGAAAAATTTTAATCAAATTTAATATGATGGAGCACCCGACCCATGACGCGCACAAAGGCTAAAATCGTTGATCAAATCAGAGATGAAATTGGATTCACAAGAAATGAATGTACTGAGCTCGTCGAAACCCTTTTGGAAATCACTAAATCAACGCTCGAATCCGGTGAGGATGTCCTGATCAGCGGTTTCGGGAAATTCTGCGTAAGGAAAAAGCGGAAACGAAGAGGCCGGAACCCTGCAACTGGTGACGAATTGATCCTTTCTCCAAGGAAGGTAGTGACATTCAAGTGTTCCGGGAAATTGAGGGAAAAAATAGATAACGCATAGGCAGAAGTATGCACATCAAATAGATGATATGGGAGGGACTGGATGCCCCTCCCACCCTTAAGGCTTGTGATTGCAATCTTAAGATCACCAAAGCCAGTTCTCTCCTAAAACCCCTCCGATCCAATGATATTTGAAAAGCGATCTTTAACTTTATTCAACCATCCAGAATCAGCCATGCTGTGATAGCCGTCACCGATAATGATGTGGTCGTGAATCTGGACATCGATGCTGGCCACCGCGACTCCAGCTTTAATCGTAATTGACTTGTCTTCAGCGGAGGGGTTTACATCCCCGCTTGAGTGATGTACCAGCACGAAGGCTGTGGCTTTCAGAATTATGAGCCGTTTTACAATTTCACGCGGAAAGATTGTCGCAGACGTGATGCTGCCTGAAAAAAGATTTTCAATCCCAAGAATCTTGTTTTGTGCATCAAGGAAAATCAAATAAACCTTCTCGACGTCTACCTCCTTGGCAAACAGGGGTTTCATGATATTATAAACCTCAGCAGAATTTGATATATGTTGCCCCTTTGAGGTTTCCTTGACCATCGATGCAAAATGACCCGATTTTAAGTCTTTCCAAAATTGTGATATTTGAACCGATTCGCTCATATTTTCCTCCTTTAGTACCCGCATTGCGAGCAGATGATCTTGAATTTATTGTTTCCGTTATAGAGCGTGATGTTATTTCCGAGATTGTGCCCGAAAGTCACGTGATGGCCACAGTCGAGCCTGAATTTTCGGCCTTTGAGCTCGCGTAGAATCTTTCTGAGTTCATCTGTTTGTTCGTATGACTTTTGCTGTTTTTTGGTCATAATCCTTCCTCCTGAAACGCAAAAAAGCCCCCCGGGATGAATCCGGAGAGGCTTTTAGTTGGTGAATATTAAGTTTATGTGGCTACACTAAACTATTTGCATTTGGTGTTTTGCCTTGGATACCGTTAGAGCCTTCTAAAATAAGGTTTAAGACTTTTTCGGTCTCAGAAAGCACCTTTAAGCAGGCCGAATGAGCACTCAATTTTACTTTTTGAGCATATGTCTCAATGTATCGAAAAGAGTTACCGGTGGTGTCTTTGCTGTTTTTCC
>CAZYTI010001103.1:0-2142 GCA_964650065.1 uncultured bacterium | reverse complement strand
AAAGGGAGTTATCATGGTAAGGTTTAATATCTTTAATTCTCAAGGCACTATATTATTTCTTATTTTATTAATATTGATAAGCTACACAGATAATATTAAAGGTACACCTTCATCTGATTTGAAAACAGTGTCAGATTGTCAAATTAGCGGAATAATTAATGATGTCTCAACAATGGCTGTAATTGACAATGCGAAGATTTCCCTGCTGGATCCTTTTACTGGAGATGTGCTCTATACTGATATATATACAGATAGAAACGGCTCATATGATGCAACCATTAATTTGAACTTCACCCATGTTCCCAATGAATCCGCAGTAACGCCTTCATCTTACCAGATCAGTGAATTCCATCCCAATCCGGTATCGTCGAGATATAATGAAACTTTGACTATTCAGTACCAGGTTCCCTACAATGTGCCGGAAACCCCTGCACTTGAAATGTATAATATCCTCGGCAGGAAAGTCAATCATGAAGCATATCTTACCAGTGGAATCTATATTTGCAGATTGAGATTTAATAATGGCCACTTTTCAGAATCAAGAAAGTTGATGTGGACTTCAGGAGGCTATCTTCGTCTCTCATTAAATCAGGTATTCGGGAATATAGACCAGACATTGAGAAATACAAAATCAGATATGAGTCTTACAAAGGAAGCTGACGATATTCTTGAAGTGCTTTTCATGATAGAAAAAGCCGGATATGCCTGCATGGAACGTTCTGCAAACTGGTTCAGGGTATCAACAATATAACCAATTTTGCACTGGTCCAGGTAGGCAATCAGAACATTGCCACACTCGATACAACAGGCGGTGTGATTACGGTCACGAACAGCCGCAATGATACTATCACCTTAACCATACCACGATATGCGCTGTGGGAGCCGACAACCATCACACTGACAGCATTTGACACACAGCCCAACAATCCAATTAATGAGAATATATTTCCGGGTGTTAATATTTCTCCCGGAGGATTCAGGCCCCATCGACCGGTCAATTTAAAGGTGGATTTTAATACGACTAATGTTGACACAAATTTTTCTACGTTGTTTTATATTAAACAATCAGATTTTGTGCTGCCCCTGGGAAACATGGCGGTTACAGATTCTTCTATAGAGGGAGAAATTTATCACTTCAGTGATTATTCTGGGGGAGATGCATCAGAGAATGAAGCAACGGACCAAGCGGGTAAAGCGGCAGAAGGCGGTGCGTTAAATCCGAATGATTGGCAGTCCACTTATGAAATCATTGAAGCCATGGTAAGATGGGCGGAAACACTTCAGAAATTTGGCAAAGATGCTCAGGCTGAAGCGATACTCAATAAAGTGAGGGAAATTGTGGAAAGGGACGCTGGTAATTTTATTGAACAACCGATCCCAGAAGATCCGTGTGGAAGCTACAAGAATACTTTAATTAAATTTGCTGATCTTGTTTTTTCTTTTTTAGATGGCGACCTTGTCTCTCAATTTTCTGACCGTATTGGTGAAATATATAATCTATGCGGCATTCAGGGCGATATTGTATGCCAATATGATATTGTTCACGAGGCGCCCTATTATTATGATAGATGGGTTGTTAATGAAGTTATTCCAATTTACGGTGATAAATTTGAATTAGGTCGAGTCACAGGTAACGGTGTGACCAATGTCACTGTAACCGGCCAGGCAAATGTGGCACCTTTTTTTGGCTTTGGAACGAACACAATCAGCATAAGTGGAGAACTGACAGTTGATTATCAGGGAGATTTCTGGCTGGAAATTAGTTGGACTGAAGAATGGTGGACCACAAGTAGTTGGACATTTTTTCCTCCTGAAGATCCCCCTTACACTATCTCTCAACCGACACATACAGATGTGAATTCATTAAGGTTCGTTGCGTTAAATGGAGCAGTCGTACAACGTCCGGGTGGCTACACATGGACATTGAATCTGTATAATCTATTTAATGATTAAAGTGGTTCATCTCCCGTAGAGGCTCCGTCTCTACGGATTGTATTGACAGTATTTACAGAGCAAATAACAATGTCGACTCGTGACCCCGAATTTATCTCCCAGTTAGGAGCGACCTTCTTTTTAACGTCCTCTATACCCGTCGCCGGTTCCTGAACGGTTGTCGGTGTTTGTCACTGGTCCGCCCATGAT
>CAZYTI010001102.1:0-2142 GCA_964650065.1 uncultured bacterium | reverse complement strand
GATATCCCATTACACCATCAACTGAGGTTGTTGAGCGATTTTCCCGACGTATTCCCCTGGTTGGAGGTGTTTTCATCCAGATGGAGGATGAATTGGCATCATCCATTGCCCTGCAGGGGGCCGTGTGGGCAGGGAAAAAGGCCATGACGGTCACATCGGGACCTGGATTTTCTCTGATGATGGAACATATCGGACTGGCGGCCATGACGGAATGTCCCTGTGTCTTCGTCAACGTTCAACGGGGCGGACCCTCGACTGGATTGCCCACACTCCCCGGCCAAGCGGACATGATGCAAGCCAGATGGGGCTCCCATGGCGATTATGAGATTATTGCACTGTCCCCGGAATCCCCACAGGAGTGTTTTGACTTCATGATCGATGCATTCAATCTATCAGAAACATACCGGGTACCCGTTATGTTCATGATGGATGAGTGCGTAGGACATATGATGGAGCGAGTGGTTATTCCGGAAGCCGATAAGATCCAAATTGTCCCCAGGAAATTCACAAAGAAACCACCGGGGGAATATTTGCCCTTCGAACCGGGTGATGATATGATTCCGGAGATGGTCAAAGTGGGCGATGGTTATCGATTCCATGTGACGGGATTGACACATGATTTCAAGGGATATCCGGTGATGAGTGCCGATTGTCAGGAAGAATTGATCCATCGACTTATTAATAAGATTCGGTTGAATCAGGATAAGATCTGCCGATACGAGGAGACGGATGTGGAGGATGCGGATGTGGTGGTTATTGCGTATGGAATTACATCCCGAGTTGCAGTCGAAGCCGTGGCTCTCGCAAAGAAACAAGGCATCAAGGTCGGCATGATGCGGCTGATTGTGGTCTGGCCGTTTCCGGAGAAACGGATCCAGGAACTGGCCGAACAGGGCAAGGCCCTGGTCATGGCGGAAATGAACTATGGGCAAGTCTTTTATGAGGTTGAGCGCTGTGCCAGTGGGAAAGTGCCGGTTGTACTGGCAGGCCATGGTGGAGGTACTGTACACAATAGTGAAGATATTGCTCAGAAAATTATGGAGGCGTATAAGTGTCGGTCGTAGAAGAATTAAAGAAAGCCGTCGGAGAAAGCCCAAAGGTTTCGACAACGGGTGAACATCCGATGACTGATTTTTTGAGGATGGACCGGATTCCCCATATCTGGTGTCCTACGTGTGGTATTGGTACAACAGTCAACAACTTTGCCCAGGCCTTGGAGAAATGTGAAATCCCGTTGGATGAAGTGGTCGTGGTTTCAGGGATTGGGTGTACCGGGCGTGTTGCAGGATACGTGAAAATCGATTCCTTCCATACAACGCACGGCCGGGCCATTCCCTTTGCTACGGGATTGAAGTTGGCGAATCCCAAGCTGAAAGTGGTTGTATTCAGTGGTGATGGCGATATTATCGCCATTGGTGGAAACCATTTTATTAACGCGGCTCGACGAAATCTTGATCTGACGGTGATCTGTGTGAATAATTTCAACTATGCCATGACGGGTGGGCAGGTCGCTCCGACCTCACCGGAGGATTCGATCCTGACGACATCGCCCTATGGAAACTTTGAAACCCCCTTCAATCTGCCCTATCTCGCAGAATCTGTAGGTGCCGTGTATGTAGCCCGGTGGACTTCTCTTCACATTCATCGGATCACTGAGGCCATGATCGATGGCCTTAAGAAACCGGGATTTTCTTTCATCGAAATTATAGCACCCTGTCCTACGATTTTCGAACGTCGTAACAAATTCGGTGACGGATTGGATCGTTTGAATTATTATTATGAAAACAGTGAAATTCGACATGGTGCCAACACGAGAGATGTGGATATCGGTCTTAGAGGCGAGATTGTCGTGGGTAAGTTTGTCGATAGGGATGACAGGACACCCTATCTGCAGGCGATGAATGAGCATTTAAAAAAGCAGCTCGGAGATAAGTTTCAACCATATGAGGGATAAAATGGCTAAAACAGAGATAAAAGTCGGTGGATTTGGTGGCCAGGGTGTTATTCTGACAGGATATATCATTGGAAAGGCTGCGTCCATTTTTGATAATAAGAATGCAACCATGACTCAGGCTTTCGGTCCTGAAGCTCGTGGGAGTGCATCAAGTTCGCAAGTGAACGTTTCTGAAGATATTATTCGTT
>CAZYTI010001101.1:0-2147 GCA_964650065.1 uncultured bacterium | reverse complement strand
CTTTTCAAATGGATATCAAGGTCGCAGGTATCTCATCGGAAATCCTGAAGCAAGCCCTGGAGAAGGCTCGAGTGGCAAGGTTACGTCTCCTGGATAAAATGGATGCCACCATGTCCAAGCACAGGGATGAACTGTCTCCTTATGCACCACGGATATTTTTCATGCGGATCGATGTGGAAGATATCGGTTCGGTTATTGGACCGGGTGGAAAAATGATCCGAGAGATTATTGAGAAATCAGGGGCCGAAGTGAATATCGAGGATGATGGGACTGTACAGATCGCTTCTTCGGATGAGGATTCTTGTCGGATTGCCAAGGAATTGATTGAAAGAATTGTACAGAAACCTGAACCCGGTAAAGTATATAAAGGTAAAGTGAAGAAAATCACCAATTTTGGTGCGTTCGTGGAAATTTTACCTGGAAAGGAAGGACTGCTGCACATCTCTGAAATTGCACTGGAAAGAGTCAACCGGGTTGAGGATCACCTCAAGGTGGGGCAGGAAATTGAAGTCAAACTCCTCAAGGTCACTCCTGATGGTAAATTTGATTTGAGCAGAAAAGTACTTCTAAAGGGAGAAGCATAACGCGCCAGAGGCGCATTTACTTTGTAACGCATGTGTCTTCAAGTTTTCATTTTCTTGCAAAAATAACGAAGATTTTTTTCGTATTACTATAACCAGCCTTTCCAGGATAACTATTCTAAGATGACAGAATCTTACCAGAAGACGATATTGGATAATGGTATTCGGGTTGTCTCTGAAAAGATGAATTATGGGCATTCTGTTTCAATTGGCGTCTGGTTGGTGAGTGGATCACGGTATGAAACAGTAAAACAGAATGGTGTTTCTCATCTATTGGAACACATGCTCTTCAAAGGTACACCTTCCCGGTCTGCATATGATATTGCCATAAGTCTCGAATCTCTTGGAGGCCATTTGAATGCATTCACAGAAAAAGAATTTACCTGTTATTATGCATTCATCCTGGATGAAAACGTATCCGAAGCGCTTGAAGTTATTGCCGATATCATCCAGAATGGCGTATTAGCCGAAGAAGATTTAAAAAATGAAAAACGCATTGTATTCGAAGAGATTCAAAATATAGAAGATACTCCTGAAGATTGGATCCATGACTGCTTTTGCCAGACTGTTTATGGACAACATGATATGGGACTCCCCATTTTGGGTTCCAAGGAATCGCTACAGCGCATTACCCGATCAGATCTTGTCGAATATAAGGATCAATGCTATACATCCAATAACATCATCGTTGCGGCTGCCGGGCAAGTGGAACATCACCATCTGGTGGACTTCGTATCAAACTTATACCATTCCTGCAACCCGGGTCCACCCATCTCTGTAACCCCCATTCAATTAAATGGGAGTGAACACAAAAACATTCAATCACCGATACAACAAGCGCACATTTGTACGGGTTCGGTGGGATTATCTTTTAACGACAATCAAAAATATGCACTGATCTCAATCAATTCGATTCTTGGGGGTGGCATGAGTTCTCGGCTGTTTCAAAATCTCCGAGAAAAGCGGGGGCTGGCCTACTCGGTGTACTCGTTTTTGGAATGTTGGTCTGATACGGGTTTATTGGGTGTGTATGCGGGGACCTCAAAACAAAATATCGAAAATATTACGGACCTCATTGACAATGAATTTAACAGCTTATGTGATCAAGGCCTTCCTCAGGAAGAACTGGACCGAACAAAATCTCAGTTGACTCGAAGTCTGATTCTCGGCATGGAAGACAGTACCAGTCGTATGAATCGATTGGCGAAAAGGGAAATCTATACCCGTTCATATCAATCCATTGATGAAACCATATCCCTGATAGACAAAGTGACGCTCCATGATGTGAATGTGTTATCCAATGAGATTTTTAAAGCGGGGGAGAGATATACAACCATCATCGAACCGGAAAAGAGACCTAATTCGGTAGTGTCAAAAGGCTTATGAAAAAGAGAGAAAGGCATGAAACAACGGAAACCACAGAGTTCACAGAGTAGAGATAGGATTTTATTGTGTAACTTAAATAATATTAAGAAATTCTCTGTGTGCTCTGTGGTTTATTTCTAACAATAGATGAGTCCACTCTAAAAAGGTACTTACATTAGTTATTATTAAATATATTAATTG
>CAZYTI010001100.1:0-2152 GCA_964650065.1 uncultured bacterium | reverse complement strand
GTTCTTTCTGAAGATGTTCTCTATCGTTTTCCAGGGAGGTAATTCGATGATTATGATAGAGGCGGGTAAATGCACCAATGGTAATAACAATTATACCCGAAAAAAGAATCGTCAAAAAGGTGCAGAACAATATAAATTTTTTAAACGTCAGGCTGATTTGTTTGATATCTGTCGAATCTTTAGACAGATATACCAAACGAAATCTCTCCTCTATCATACCCTCTCCTAATCCTTATTTGGTGAAATTATCGCAAATATCGGTAAGCCGGAATTTTATATAAAATACTAAATTTATTGGCTCATGTCAAGAAAAAAATACAGTGTTAGATATAGTGTCATTTATCGTATTTTTGCTATGAAAAATATCCTTATAATATTACCCTAAGTAACTCCTGAGCATTCGACTTCGGGATGTATGTCTAAGTCTCCTAATGGCCTTTTCTTTTATTTGTCGTACCCTCTCCCGGGTTAAGCTGAATCTTTCACCTATTTCTTCTAATGTGAGGGGATGTTCCCTATCCAGGCCAAAGTAGAGCTTAATTACTTCGGCCTCTCTACCGGAAAGCGTGGTAAGCGCTCGCTTTACTTCAATGCGAAGAGATTCATTAAGTAAAAGATCGTCAGGAGGCGGTTGATGATCATCCTGGATCACGTCTAATAGTCTGTTGTCATCACCTTGATTGAAAGGGGCATCCAGGGATAAATGTTTTCCGGATATTTTCAATGTATCGGAAACTTCGTAGGGCGTCATCTCCAGTTCCTCGGCAATTTCATTCGCACTGGGTTCTCTTTCGTATTCTTGCTCAAGATTACTGAAGGCCTTTCCGATCTTATTTAATGCACCCACCCTGTTTAATGGAAGACGTACAACTCGTGATTGTTCCGCCAATGCCTGGAGAATCGATTGGCGAATCCACCAAACAGCATATGATATAAATTTAAATCCTCGTGTTTCATCGAATCGTTTGGCAGCTTTAATCAAACCCAGATTCCCCTCATTGATGAGGTCGCCAAGAGAGAGTCCCTGGTTCTGGTACTGTTTAGCCACACTGACCACGAAACGTAGATTCGCTTTGGTTAGCTTTTCGAGCGCGTCCTGGTCATTTTTTTTAATTTTTCGGGCCAGATCGATTTCTTGATCAGGTGTAAGTAAGGAAACCTCACCAATTTCCTGAAGATATCGGTCGAGTGATTGATTTGCTCGTGTTTTTATTCTTCTCGGCATAAGCTGATCACCAATTCCCTAAAAAAGTTAAATTTACGTCAAATGGGCCTTTCTTTATACATTGTTTTTTTTATATTGTTCCAAATTTTCCTTGACTTTTATATCAAAAAAGTTAAATTTACATCGTTATGGTTTACAAGCGAATTGCAACTTCTTTGTTATTTCTTTTCATCCTGTCGATTCCTCCACTATTGCGATCTGAGACAAGGGTTGTGGAGTTTCATGCTAGGCGTGAGATTAATTATGCCATTCTCGATTGGGCCACAGATAAAGAAGACGACCTTCAAAAATTCGTAATTCAACGTAGTACGGATCATGTGAACTGGACACCCATCGGAGAAGTGAAGCCACAGCCTGGTGATTTTACGACCAAACGGACTTATACATTTGTTGATAAGAGCATCTTTAAAAATAGTATTTCTACCTTTTATTATCAGTTGATGATTGTGAATAAAAATGATCAATCTACTCCACACAGTGTCATCGTATCAATTTCTGGGAATTCAGGAATAAAACATACATGGGGTAGTATAAAAGCGATGTTTCGATAAAAATCTACAGAATAACTTCAAGATATTAAACTTACCGTAAAGTCCACAATATCGAACAGCTACAAAGAACGTCCCTTAATTTAAAAAATAATACTCTATTTTCCAAGGTTTTTTTATATAATATGACAAAATTATTTTTTACCTGATAAATTTTTATTCTCCTTGACATTTATCAATCCCTTTTATATTATGGAACATTATGCAAAGATTATTGCTCGTATCGAATAGATTGCCCATTACCATCGAGAAACGAAAGCAATCTCTGGGTTATCGACAGAGTGTGGGTGGATTGGCCACGGGACTAAAGTCGGTTTGTGAGGAGAGACAGGGTGTTTGGATTGGATGGTGCGGGCTTTCTTCAAATAATCTTGATGCA
>CAZYTI010001099.1:0-2154 GCA_964650065.1 uncultured bacterium | reverse complement strand
GTAATCCATTTTCGATGGCCAACCTGGCCGTCTCTTTCATCACATCAATGGACTCGGTATTAAGACCGACACTCGTGGGCAGGCTATTATAAGGTTCCAGGAGCCAGGCCCCGTGGGCCCCCAGAGCACCGTCGATGAGACGTTTGATACTTCGCACGGTGAGGTGTTGATCACCATATCCGATGATCTTGTAATCGGAAAGCTTCTCTTCCAGCTGCTCGTTGCTTTCACCGATCATGACATTGAGTCGAATGCCCAACTCGCCCTCATCCACCAGTGTTTTGTAAAAATCGATGGTTGAAAATGAAGCTCCCGCGTCGTGGAAGCTGGTGATCCCCTTGGAAAGGCACTCATGCGTTGCCAATTCAACAATCGTCCTGTTCTCCGCCTCGATCTGTTCTGGTGTCCGGGTCTCTTGGGTGTGAGCCATCATTCGGGTGACCAATCTCTGTGCCGTCTCCCGAAGGACACCAATGGGATTGCCCTGACCATCCTTAACGATTTCTCCTCCGGGAGGATCCGGTGTTTCCCTGGTGATGCCCGCTAATTCCATGGCTTTGGCATTGACAAAAGCCGAATGGCCACTGGCATGATCAAGGAAAACAGGATTGTCACGAGATATTTGGCTCAATGTATGATGGTATGGTAGGCCATCTACATTGGGCCGTGGTGTTTTTTCCCACTTCTCTTGATGCCAGCCCCGACCCTGAATCCACTCACCCGGTTGAGCCTTGTCCGCAGCCTCCTTGACCATTGCCACGATCTCATCCCAGTTCTGGGTGGTCATCAAATTCAGGTGCAGCTTGGAGCGTCCGAGACTGGTGAAATGTCCATGCGCCTCAATCAAGCCTGGAATCACCAGCTTCCCGCCCAGATCAATCACCTCGGTGGATTCAATTATGTAGTCTTCAATTTCTTCTTTGCTTCCCACTGCGAGGATTTTATCGCCTGAAATTGCCATGGCTTGGGCTTCAGGATTGGAAACATTCATGGTGACAATCTTTCCGTTGGTTATGACTAAGTCGGCAGTTTTGTGCCCACATCCGGCTATTAGTCCAATGACTATTAAAAAAAGGACCACCTGCAAGCGTACTTTGGAGTTTAACATAATTTCTCCTCCTTAAATACCATGGTCAATGACCGGGATTTACCTGCGTGAAGGGCCAAAGCCAATTTATACTGAGCATCTTTTAAGAATCTACCGTAATTTAACACATTGCATAAAGAGTTGCAAACGAAAATTCAATGAGCCATTAGGAGTTACTATATGTCATTATTTTAATTCAATTTGCGGATACGTACTTCAATCCCTCTGACGTCTTTCAATAAGTCAACGAGCTTTTGAGTATCTGTTCTGCCGAAATGGTAGGGATACAATATTTTCGGCATGAAGGCCTTGGCCGCATCGGCAACCATTTCCGGATCCATCGTATAGGGCAGATTCATGGGTAAGAAAGCCACATCGATATCCTTTAACTTTTTCATCTCCGGTGTATTCTCTGTATCTCCTGCAATATAAACGCGTTTATCCCCGAATGTCATAATATAGCCATTCCCATTGCCTTTGGGATGATACGGATTCCCATTGTCTCTCTTATGAATGATATTGTATGCCGGTACCGCTTCGACTCTTATCCCATCGACGGTCTTGGCCTCCCCATTTTTCATGACAATGCCATCTGAAATCTGCTGGCCAATTATTTCAGTAATAATCAGTTTCGTCTTATCGTTACGTAGAATATCCAGGACCTTGTTATCCAGGTGATCGCCATGTTCGTGGGTCACGAGGATAAGATCTGCCTTGGGAAGCGTGGTGTAATCGGCATATCGTCCCACGGGATCCACGTGAATGACCGCATTCTTGTAAGTAAACATGAGCGTACCATGCCCGATGCATGTGATTTTCAGATCACCATCGGATGTCTTAAGGACATCCGTTTCAAATGACTCTTGTGCAGATGTCGTGAAAAAACAAGCAATCATGAAAAATAGTGTGAAAAATAATCGTTTTTCCATAATCGACCTCCTTATCAGATAACCCTTAATGATATCTCTTGTAATATCTTTATGAGGATATTCATTTTTCGTACACAATATTTTTCTCTGTGAACTCTGTGGTTTCATGTCTTTCTCTTTTTTTTCATAAAGCTTTTG
>CAZYTI010001098.1:0-2155 GCA_964650065.1 uncultured bacterium | reverse complement strand
GTCGAACTCATCATCAATGAAGAAGGGCCTCACTATGCGGTAGGAATGCGATGGGCGGACAGCACTTCCATCGTATTCCGGACCGCCGCCATCGTGGTGGCGGCGGGGGGATGTGCACAGGTATATAAAAATGCAACGACTTCCCTGGATAATACCGGGGACGGGACAGGCCTCCTCTTTCATTCAGGAGCGGACCTTGCCGATATGGAGTTCGTCCAGTTTTATCCGACAACCGTCTGCTCACCCAAACTTCCTGGCCTGGGGCCCACCGCACCCGCGCAATTGAGAATCCAGACCGGGGCAAGACTGTATAACAGCCTGGGGGAGGATTTCATGGATAAACGAATGTCCGACTGGAGATTCAAAGCGTCTCGTGATGTCCTCTCGCAGGCCATTTATAAGGAAATCATCGAAGGCAGGGGATCGCCCCATGGCGGTGTATATATGGATGTTACACATATTTCCCCGGAACTGATAAAGGAAAAATTTGCGCTTGGAAATCTCTACGAAAAACTACGTGAGAACGGCGTGGACATCACAAAGCGACCGATAGAAACGACGGTCGCCGCCCATTTTTTTATGGGGGATGCGCGGGTCAATGTGAAAGGTGAAACCAATGTGCCCGGACTGTTTGCAGCCGGAGAAGCGGCAGCTGGCTATCACGGCGCAAACCGATTGGGTGGCAATGCGCTTTCAGAGATCCTGGTCAGCGGATCGAGAGCCGGTCGATTTGCGGGCAAACGAGCCAAAGCCCTTCGCGGCCGCACTTCTGATGAAGAAAGAGTGAAAAATCGCCTGCTGATCATTCGAGATAAGATCGCAAAGTGGAAATCCCGGGTGGATGGGGTGCGCCCCATCGAATTAAAGAACCGGATTAAACACGAGATGTGGGAGAGGGCGGGTGTGGTTCGGGATGGTCCCAAAATGAGAGAGGCGATCGATGCTTTAAAATCGATAAGAAAAGAGATGGACAAGTTGTGCATTTGCGGCCAGGCGAAATACAATCGTGAACTGTTAGATGCCTTCGAACTGCATCACATGCTGGATGTCTCGAGTCTTATCCTCAGTGCTGCACTCATCAGAGAGGAGAGCAGAGGCGCACACTTTCGCGAGGATTTCCCCTATCAGAATGACGATGACTGGTTGGTGAACATCGTCTTCAGAAAAAATGGCGAAGGCCTGAGCGAAAGAACGGAAAAGGTTCGACTGAATCGTTTGACCCCGGAGTCTGCATGAACAAGGATAATATGAGTCGGGTTAAAATACTGCGATTTGATCCGGAGAGAAACCCTTCCGAATTTTTTCAGGAATATGTGATCCCCTTTGATCCGGAATGCACCATTATGGATGCGCTCTATTACATCTACGCGCATTTGGATGGATCTTTAGCCTTCAGGGGGTCCTGCATGCATGGTTGGTGTAATATATGCCTGCTGAAGGCTGACGACAGGGTGCTGCACCCGTGTAGGACTTTCATGAAAAAGAAAATAACCATCAAACCCCTGCCCGGGTTTCCGGTAATCCGCGATTTGATCGTGGATCGTCCGGTGAAGCAGGATACCGGTAAGGATCCGACCCGATAAGTTCGTCTGAAGACGGGCCGACCTGTCGCCTTGTCGGTTCAGCGCCCTTCCCACGTGGACCTACGCCATATACGCGCCCGAGCCAAAGGTCAATTCGGATGAGATGAAATTGAAAATTGTGGATTTACTTATTAACTCGATCTCTGCTAATATCTCCTAAACAATACCTAGGTTGAGCGGTTCAACGTTCACGGTTCCGGGTTAAAGAGCGTTAACTGTCACATATCATTAAGAGTGGCGGCTCAATAGGGACAAGGCGAATATTTCACCCAATGGGTGAAAGAAACCAGGCTGTGTATTGTGTTATAAAGAGTAGAGATGTCAACAGATTACAACCTTTGAACCTTGAACCCAGAACCTTGAACCGATCACTTTAGGCTATAGATGATCTGGCTACGGGCATAAGCCGGGACAAATAAAAAAGCACCGAATCGAAGTGGAAAAAAAATGGGCCAATGGAAATATATCAAACCAATAAAACTTTGGTTATTTTTATCAGCTACATAGCCTATTTTTCGATATTAATTGGAACGATTTCTTGCCACTTCACGCTAAAATTCCATCCCTAATAT
>CAZYTI010001097.1:0-2155 GCA_964650065.1 uncultured bacterium | reverse complement strand
CTGTTACCCCTAAAATCGCCGATTTTATACAATGTTTTGTTAGCAAAAACAAATAGTCTGTCGAAAAACAGAGAGTAATTTTAAAAATAGTCAGTCCAGATAATGCTGGAGCTTCAAACTGCGAGAGGGATGACGAAGCTTCCTCAGTGCCTTTTCCTTGATCTGTCGCACTCTCTCACGGGTTAGATTATACTTCTCACCAATGATCTCCAGGGTAAGGGGAGGACCTTCGAGACCGAAAGAGAGTTTGAGTATTTTGGCTTCTCTATCGGTAAGCGTAGATAAAACACTCTTTATTTCAATCCGCAGAGAATCATACAACAGCCCATCATCAGGATGAGGTTGATGGTCGTCCGGGATCACATCCAATAGTTTGTTTTCAGTCCCTTGCTTTAAAGGTGCATCGAGAGAAAAATGTGTCCTTGATATTTGTATGGTATCGAAAACTTCATCCGGTGTCATCTCCGTCTCTTTGGCAACCTCGTTGACACTGGGCCTTCTCTCCAGCTCTTGTTCGAGACTATTCAATGCTTTGCCGACCTTATTCAAAAAATTAATCCTATTCAATGGAAGCCTGACGACTCTCGATTGCTCTGATAGGGCTTGAAAAATTGATTGACGGATCCACCAGACAGCATATGAGATAAATTTAAATCCCCGGCTTTCGTCGAATCGCCCCGCAGCCTTGATAAGTCCAAGGTTTCCCTCGTTAATGAGATCACCGAGAGGGAGTCCCTGATTCTGGTACTTCAAGGCAATACTCACAACAAAACGAAGGTTCGCTTTGGTTATTGTCTCCAGCGCCTCATGATCGCCTCTCTTTATCCTTCTAACCAGCTCGATCTCTTCCTCGGGTCTCAACAAGGTGACTTCACCGATCTCCTGAAGGTAACGATCCAGGGATGGATCCGTTCTTCTCTTAAATTTTACGTGCACTTCTTTCCTCAAGTAATCAAAGTTAATTTCTCGCTGTCGAGTGGTAGTCTTATGAGTGGAACATCCTCTAAAGGATAATCTTTTCTACTCAATATTTTATTTTCAAGATATTCTTTCGAAAAAGTTCTTCCAGCTTTGGATTATCATATCTAAATTTTCTGACGATTGATCTGGAGTATTTCGATAGTCTTTTATATCCCCATAGAATTCTAAAAACGGTTTCTTTTTCAGAATTTCTTTGAAAATAGAATGGTAAACTCACATCAAAGAATGAAATGCTATCTGCATTCTTTAAGATGTCTGCCTCCGGATTACCTCCGAATTCGTGCAATATGACTAAATCAGTTACTTCATCAATAATTGTTTGTTTAATGTGAGATATGAATAAAATTTTTTGCAGTATCCTTGCACTGTTCTTGGAGTGTTCTTTTTTAAAATCGTTGTAATCGGTGTAGTCCTCCCTCCTTATTTTTCGTTCATCGATACTTCTTTCTATATCGTGCCCCAAGGCTGCGATTTGAAGCGATATATCCGCTTCCGGCTTTAACTTCAAAATCCATTCTCTTGTATTTTTAGAGTGTATTGGATCTTCAGGAATTTGAGATTTTGAAATGATTTTCTCAATTTCTGATTCTATTTTCTTAAGCATATACATGTTTTAACGTTGCCAATCTTCTAATAGATTCAAAATTGGTTATAATGGCTAAAACTGCCAAGGTCGGAAGAATCTGGCCGCTCAAAGCACCTATGAAGATTAGAAACAGACGAACATCTCTCCCCATCCTCATTCCATTTGCGGCTATCATTTTCTTTTTAAAAATTGCATCATATTTATCCGCAGTATAACTGTTTAAAAAACTGCCTATCAGGGCGAGGAAGCCCACGGTCCAAATCAAAATGTCGCTGTGCAGCGCCCAATGGCCATGAATCAAGCCGAAAATAATGATACCGTCTGCATATCTATCCAAAACAGAATCAAACCATCCGCCGTACCTGGTTTCTGCAAGTTTCAGTCGTGCTACCTCACCATCACAACCGTCGATAATGGAGGATATCTGGACTAAAATTCCACCGATAACTAAATAGATATAATCTCCGAGATAAAAAAACAGAGCAGCGAAAATTCCATTATTAAAACTAAACACCGAAAGCTGGTTGGGGGTTTTTCCTGTTCTTACAAGGTAACGGGAAATTCCGATTGAAATGGGCCTGTTGAATA
>CAZYTI010001096.1:0-2155 GCA_964650065.1 uncultured bacterium | reverse complement strand
TATTAATATTATTTAAATTACGAGGCCTTATTTCTCTATCCCCTCTGTGTCCTCTCAAATATCATAACGTGCGACATGTTATTTGTGACTTTTCAACTCCGATATTAAGTAGATACCCAAATCCTTTACCCATCGCTCTAAATAAAATATGCATCTGAACCTTTAGAGGTCCCTACCCCATCAACTTCTATCAACTCTAAAATCACCTCATTTTCTCATAGCCAATCTATTCGTTGTTTATTGATTTTATTTCTCTTAAAATAAATATCAACCATCCCTAATTTTTCTTGAAACAGTTGTCTCCGATTTATATCAATACATTGAAAATGATTACTCCGGAAATATCTATATCAGGATGTTCATCTTTAACATGATATCACAAGAAGCTATGTCATAAATGCGTTCACTTTTTGAGAACACAGAGTATCTTTCGTTTTCTCTGTGTCCTCTGTGGTTTCATGTCTTTCTCTCTTTTTTCGTAAAACTTTTGACACTACCGTATAAAGATCTATTCAAAACCTCTCATCGCGCGTTCGTCTCCGTTTTCATGAAAAACGCCAGGGGAAGACGACCATACTCCAATCGATCCGGGATTCGAATGGGCGAAAACCATGGTTGGGAGAGGACCAGTGAAGGATAGACATAGCCGTGGCGCAATTCGAAAGAGAAAAGGGTAGGTTTCCACCCCGAGTTCAGAAACCGGCGTGTCATTCGGATGGATCGATCCGATCCCTTGGGATCCAATCCCTGGAGAAGGGTACTGGCGAATTTGGATCCAATTTTAGTGATATGAAAAAATCCTTCCAGATCGATGTCCTGGGTCATATCGATCCCTTTGCCCTGAAAAGCCAGTGCCGCATTGAGCTCTGTTTCTTCTTCATCTTCGACCTGAATATCGGCCAGGGCAGCCGAGTTTATACGAGAGGCCTGGGCACGAATTTCATAAAAGAGTTCACTGACTTCCCCCTCTCCCAGATTGACGAGCAGAGATCCACCCACATTCCCATCCAGGAGTTCTACGTTGAACCATGGGATTTCAACATACCCCCTCCCCACATGAGTGTCCATTTGAAGGTCGTTCATGTGATATCCCAGCACATCGATACTCTCAATATATACCCTTCCCAACTCAGGGGAGAGATTACGGTAAACCGTCCTCTGCTGTTCATATTCCACCCAGGGACGGGGGGTGTATGCCGAATCAGGGAGTAAACGCATGCCCAACTGATCAATATCCATCTGAAACGGCATCCTTCCGTTCATTCCTTTCATGGTAAACAGTCCCTTACCGATCACGTCCAGAGAATCCACATTTAATGTCCCTGTCAACCGGATCCACTGTTTTTCGGAATTTAAGGTACTCCCATCCAGGTGGCACGAAAGACTTCCCACGGCGACCATATCAGAGACCAGTTCCACCGAATCCTGCGATTGGAATGCCAAATCTGCACTGGCGTACATGCGGGGCGACTGGGTCATTTGCCCCAATCCAAAAAAGAAATTTCCACTGACGGCCAGGGGAGTCATCCGGACCATGCCGTTTTCAACCGCAAGACTGTCCGGGGAGATCATCTTCCAATCAAAATGAGCACGGCTTTCTCTTAGAGGGTCGGGTCGAACCGATTCGAGCCATATCTGTCCAATGGAGATATCTCCCTCGCCTCCCAACTGTTCCAAATCGCCTGATATACTCAATTCTCCCTGTATCTCCTCGATTCTGAGAAGCTCTAAGGGATGTGCTACCTCCCCATCGATAATTCGAATTCGGCCGTCAAGGGTCACCATCAGAGAATCTTCGACCTGTCTTCCCTGGATAATCGCAGAGAACGTTTCTTTTCCCATCAGTGTGAGCCCTTCAAATTCTTCCTGGAAGGTCTTAGGAAAATATCCAAATAATTCTTCATTCTTCATATCTAAGTGCTGAATACTCAAACGGAATCGCGCATCAGGAACGAGAAATATCCCATTCATTCGGCCTGAAATTAGATCATTCAAACGGACAGAGGCGCTGTCCAATACCCATTCCTGGAAAAGAGAGTCTCCGTGCAGGGTCATTTCCGATGTGAGGCGAATCGCAGGCGTGCTTTCAATCTTCTCCTCAAACAGGGAGGTTAATGAGTCAGAGACGACTTCCACATGGACACCGATATGGGAT
>CAZYTI010001095.1:0-2155 GCA_964650065.1 uncultured bacterium | reverse complement strand
GTGGATTGGTCCAGCAACGAAAAAGTGGCCATGGAAATGGGGATCGGGGCATCCATAGCCGGTCGCCGTGCCCTGGTATGCACCAAGAGTGTGGGCATGAATGTGATGATCGATCCTCTCATGGCCTTAAATCTGACGCCCGTCCATGGCGGATTGGTTATTCTCTTAGGGGACGATCCCGGCGGTTACGGCTCACAGAATGATCAGGATACACGGGCCGTTGTTCTGATGTTGGAAATGCCCTTGATGGAACCGGCCGGCCCTGCCGAAGGATTCGCCATGATGCAGGAGGCCTTTGGACTCTCCGAGCGTTTCAAAATCCCGGTGATTATTCGAGAGACCCGAAGTTTTACTCAGCAATCCGAATCGGTATCCATCGCCGGGGAGCCATACACGGAAGTCGATTTGGGCCTCATGCGGGAACCCTGGCGATTTGTCCCGGTTCCCATAAATGCCGTGGAAAAGCACCAACAATTACACCAGAGACTTGAAGCGTTGGGGCGCTGGGTCGAGCGTCTGCCGTTTCATCGCATCATTGGTGGAGGCGAGTATGGAATTGTCGCTGCCGGATTTGCTTTTCGTAAACTCCTGGATGTGGTAGGGGATGAGCCTCGTCAGGATATCCGTCTGCTCAAGTTGGGAACCCATTATCCGTTACCGAAGGATATCATCTCCGGATTTTTAGCAGATTGCCGGCAGGTCCTGGTGGTGGAGGAAAACGAGCCTTTTTTGGAACTCCAATTAAAGGCCATCGCACATGAGACGGGATGCCCTGCGAAGGTGTGCGGAAAACTGAGTCATCATGTTCATCGGGAAGGGGAGTTGTACCGGTGGCAGATCCAACAGGCGCTGTCCGATTTTATCCCCGGATTTGTTCCAGCACGAACCTATCTGGAAGACAATGAATCGGATGAAATGCCTGAAAAAAAGAACAATTGTACCGGTTGTACTTACGGCGCAATCCTGGATGTATTGGATGAAGCGGCAAAATCTCTGAAACGAAAACCGGTGTTGGTGGGGGATCCCGGTTGTCTGGTTACAGTGGCAGACCGGCTGGATGCCAAATATGCCATGGGCTCTGCGGTGGGTGTTGCCGATGGGATGAGCAAGGCTGGGATCGATGAACGTTGTGTGGCGCTCTTCGGTGATTCATCCTTTTTTCATACGAGTCTTCCAGCCATTTGTAATGCCGTACACAACCGGAGCAACATCCTGATGATCGTATTGGATAATGGTGCGACCGCCACTTCAGGATTTCAACCCAATTGTGGCACGCATAGAGACGCCATGGGGCGGGAAGCACCTGCGTTGAATATTGAAGTAATTGCCCGGGCATGTGGTGTGGGATTCGTTCGTTCCATTGGGCCGGATTATCTCGATTCTGATCTTCAAAAATTGTTCAATGAGGCTTTTCACTATAACGATCTGGCTCTCATCGTCGTAAAGACAGAATTTGATGCCCCGGTTTGAGATTTAGTGTTCTGTTTTATAAATTTGATGACGTATTTAAAAAGATGTTAGACAGGATGACAGGATAACCAAGATAACTGGATTTAAGTCCTAATTAATCCTGTTCATCTTGTACATCCTGTCAAATATTTTATGTCATCATATTTATGAAATAAAACACTCAGAAAAATCCTGATCTCCCTTTAATCAATGAGCCCATCGAAAATCTGTTTCATACTCTTCACATAGGTTTTAAATACGGATTTTCCTCTTTTGGTCAGGGAAAGCAGTGTATGGGGCCTCTTGCCGATAAACTTCTTTGTGATCTTCACATATCCTGCTGTTTCCAATTTGTTCAAATGAGCGGACAGGTTGCCCTGTGTCAATCCCGTTTGCCGCATCAAAAAGATAAAATCGATGCTTTCAATCACGTACAACTGGGACAGGATCATGAGGCGTGCAGGTTCATGAACCAGTTTGTCAATACTGGCCATCGACTGATTTTCAGGATTGGGGTCAGATGTCATTGGACGGCCCATCTGCTGGTAAGGGGTACATTTTCAGGAATCTGATGAAGTAGACAGTTCCAATTCCGATTCCCACTGCGGCCGGAATGAAATAAGCATACCCAGTCTCGAAAATAATCCCCGGATTTGCACGGATGATCTCAGAAAGGATAAATGCACCGGTGATCAGAAAGGCATAG
>CAZYTI010001094.1:0-2156 GCA_964650065.1 uncultured bacterium | reverse complement strand
CTGGGTTCTCCAACCCGCCCCCCATAACTCCCCACATTAATGGATTGTTGTCCGCCACCGATCTCTTTGAGTAAAAAATCCATACCGAATGCATTTAAAGCAGTTCGATTCACCTCCATAAAACGAACCTGAAGCATGACTTGCTGTGAGGACGATTCCTTTTGTATGTTCACTCTATATTTTATATAGTCCTAGTCCTGCGACCACACAATCATGCTGGTGGTGCCAATGGTTTTTCCCACGACTAAAATCTGCAAAGGTGATATCACCGTGGCATCGGCAATTTCCGGATTGGCGATGGCGACCCTTTTTACCGGCTGTTCGAACCTCAACACATCAGATTGTCCCATATATATGGTAATGGTGGCATCATGATTTTTGGCCCAAAGGGATGCCGTTAAGGACATGAGTATCAAAACCCATAATTGGGACCATTTTGCCAATCTCGAAATCGTTCGGTAATCATTCATAAGGACAACTCTCCATGGTATGAATGGTTCAATTTTTCCCTTTTCAATCATTTCTCAGATCATTGCTTCTTGGCACCTTTTTTCTCGCCTTCCTCTTTCCCTTCCTCAAAAGTCACCCGGGTTCGTTCATTGGATCGAATGACTTCTACGACTGTGTGATTGGGTGTTTCCCGGGTAACCACTTTCTTCGTTGGCGTTGTCGACCGGGTGGTCGCTCGTCTCGGCCTTGCCTTTCCGATGAGCTCCTTCAGTTGAACACCGTCTGTTGATCTTAATTGATGATCCGTCGTATTTCTCAGACTCAATTGCAGTTTACCTTCTGTGCTGGCCAGTGCCAATTTTTCTGCCTGTTCCGGCGTGACCAGCAATGTAACAGCTTGAACGATAACCGGATCATCATCCTCTCTCTCAAATGTTTGGTCAACTGCTAAAACTTTGATATCCTCTAAAATAATTTTTGTCGTTGATTCCTCCTTTTTACTCGGAGAAGGGACTGTGACCAATACGTCAACCCGCGTATTGGGCAGGAGAAAACCACTGACACCACTATACGTATCTACAGAGACGGTCAGTGCACGCATGCCCGGTGGAATAATACTGGAGAATCCCCCATCCGAACCTACCGAAGCCAATTTGGTTTCAATAATGGCCTCTCCATCATATAATTCTGTTTTAATCACGCGATCGATGACATCCTCAATATTGGAGAAGCTGCCCTTGGGAATAATTTTCACAGGCCAGTCATCTACTTTTAAATCAGAGGCATCTAATTTCTCCCCAATTGGCAAATCCACTTTTGTCATCACGACTTGCCGATAGGAGGACTTTGCATCCTGTATCTTCTCTTTCTGCTTTTGCAGAAATTTAAATAATCCAAGAGTAGATAAGGCACTAATGACAATGGCAATGGGTATAATGGATTTCATCTTGAATAGCATGTTCATCCCCGTGTTTTTAACCTTCCCAGTGCATCGCGGTACTTCGTGTCAATGAGATCGCACCGATACCGGGCACGATTGATCCGGTCACGGGCGTATAATTGATACTCACAGTAACGATCACCTCGGAATCTGAATTTGGGCCGGACACTGAGACCGTGGCACCCGAAATATTTGATGCTGCCAGTATACGTTCGGCCGCACTTCTTGCCTGACTTACACTCGGCGAACTCACTGCCGCCACCCTGGCGCCCTCTCGCGCTGCACTGGTGAGCACGCTCATGGTTTCCCACAATCGGGCAAACTCCATGATACCGAAGAGAAGAATAACGAATATGGGTACCAGTAAAGCAAACTCTACCAGTGCCTGACCCTTCTGTGATTTATGAAGATATTTAAACCAACGTTTCATTCAATAGCTCCCTATGCGTAAAAAAGGATGATGATGCTCTCTGTCGACTTGAAGAAAATAAGGCTGTTTACATCCAGAGAGCATCAATCAGGAACGTCCGTACCAACGAATGAGTTCAATGACACTTTCAGAATGACCCCACGACAACTTGATAAATGGCGGCCAATCTGTTGCCTAAAAGACCCAGAACGACAATGGCGACAATGGCAATCAGTAGGAGGATGAGGATGTATTCCCCTAAAGTTTGTCCCTCATTGTTCATTTTGCTCACAGCACAATGAATGCATGAGGTTATTTCTTTTTTGAATTTTTGCATTGCCCTGTTTCTATCATTGG
>CAZYTI010001093.1:0-2162 GCA_964650065.1 uncultured bacterium | reverse complement strand
CCAAATCTTTTACTCATCGATCTTAATTACATATGCATCTGAACCCAAAGAGGCTTGTACCACTTCAACTGCTATCAACTCTACAATCACCTCATTTTCTCTCAGCAAATATATTCGCTGTTTACTGATTTCGTTACTCTTTAAATACATTCCAACCATCCCGATTTTGTCCTAAAACATTTGTCTCCGATTTATATCGACACATTGGAAATAATTTCTCCGGAAATCTCTTTATTAAGATATTCATCTTAACATGATACCACAAGAAGCGATGTCTTAGATGTTTTCACCTTTCGAGAACACAGAATATTTTTCTTTTTCTCTGTGGCCTCTGTGGTTTCATATTTTTCTCTCCTTTTTCATAAAACTTTTGACATTACCTTAACCACCGATTACACTGATTCACACAGAATACCCATCTTCAACTCCCTATGTGATTGAAGAATTTCGAAATTCAGAGAGTTGCACTGAAGTGCTCTGCCATTGAATGTAATCTGTGGTTTTAATATGAAATTTAAAAACAACAAACCTTTCAGGAGGTTAAACTTAATTTATCACATTTATGGTGAATTGTCAAAGGTTATTTCCTTCAGTGTATTTCAGAGTCATTCCGTGGTTATCTTGTCATAAATAAATCGCATTGAATAACAGTTTAAACGTCGAAAGTGCCTGGGCACGGTTATGAACATTGAATCCAAAAAGGATGATTTTACCCTTCCCAAAGGGAACCTCGACGATAGCCGCCTTCCCACGAATAATTTCATCTCCAAGAATCCAGCCGCTGATAAGCAAGGATTCATCCGGATAAGCGGCCACGACTCGAAGGGAATCGATGTTCTCATGGGATATTTTCTCATCAGCCCTATCCTTCGTAAGGGCTGTGTCCGGCAATAATTCGAACACACGTGCACGTGAGAAATAGGCCATGCCCATCTCTGGCATACCTTGCGTGATGGGATGACTCACATCATATTTTACTTTCAACAGAGAACCAGGACAGTTGAAACTATCCGGCTTGACCTCTTTAAGCACATTGTGTAACGGCAGTTGGAATTGATCAATGGCAAAGTCACATGCACTTTTATTACATATTAATAATCCACCACTCTCCACAAACCGTTTTATATTTTCAACACCATCCGTCGTAATGCCCCCCACATAATTAGGGGGCATGGTGCCTTTACGATGACCCTGGATGATCGACGAGGCACTTTGATCGGGCAGTATAAGCACATCGAACCGGTCGTTTAAATTTCCGGCTTTCACTTCTGCATCTTGGATGAACCGGTATGGAAAATGATACTTTTCAAGGATATAAGAAATCCAACCCGCATCCATGTTGGCAACCCAGGATTTGTACAAAGCAATCCGGGATTTGATAACGGATTTGGACCCGATCCGTGCATTTCCTCCCTGCATTTCGATTCCCGTCGATGAAGCGATTTCTCTGAGACGTTGGCCACCGATGCTTCTGCTGTTTACGATGAAACTCCCTCTGGGATAAGTCTCGCCTCCAAGAATGAAATCGGAGAGAGCAACACGGACCTCTCCACCGTCCTGTAGAATATGATTCACGGCGCTGAAGCTGTGATTATCGGTATTCGAAATGAGGGTTTGAGAACCACGACCGAAAATCTCCCCGATAGGTACGATTTCATCCGTCACTCGAGTCAACTTTGCAGTTAAAGGTGTATGCATGCACCGGGCTTCGACACCCATCTGAGCAGGAAGTGTCCAGCCCACTCCGTCATAGGGTGCCAGTGGTGCTCCATCCCATTTTTGTATTCTTGAGATGCCCTGCCAGAGGTGACCGTATTTCCGCAAGTCCGGATAGCTCTGGTTTTCCAGAATATTCTTCACGTAGTATCCAAAAGCCTGGCTGGTCGGTATGATGATGGTTCCCCGGGGATACCGGAGGCCGTCAAGGGTGAAGGCTTCATCACACCGATACACCTCAATCCCATAGTTCATAAATCGATTGAGCATCAGCGCAGTCGCATTGATGTCCGGCTGATCGAGAGGAATGATCCATCCGTAGGGTGGTTCGTGTTTAAAACGTTCGATGACATCCTTCCCCATCTTGTATTTAAAGTAGAGTAGTTCAGAGCGATACTTGGCAGCTACATCCAAAACCGTTCTTGAAGCGGTGAGATTGTAAGCAA
>CAZYTI010001092.1:0-2163 GCA_964650065.1 uncultured bacterium | reverse complement strand
TTGGCCCACTGTTCACACATTGATATTTACGCTGGCGTTAATTTCAATCTTTGTTATTACAACGAGTTTGGTGAATATAAAACCTATGGATTGGTGGTGGTTTTCGCCGGTTTATATTTGCTTGGTTTTAGGAATCGCTATTTTTCTGCTTATGAATCATTATACAGTCATTCGTTATGAGAGTGAACGACGATATAAGTTGTATGATGGTATGAGACAGTTTCATCATACAAGAGATGGGATGAAACAGATCAACCATCTTATATTTTATGCAAACCACATCCGGGATGTAATGATAAAAGAAAAATTTATTGATGGATTAAAAACTTTCCATACGCATACACTTCCCATGATTCATAAAATGATCCTCGAAGGAAAAAAATTGGGATTACCTCAAGTATATATACATAGAGCAGAGGAAATAGCAAAACAATTAAACCGAACCATCCCCAAGCTACCTCATGCTTCATATGCTTCCGATCAGACACTCAATCCATTGGTTATCTCCATTACGAGTTTAAAAAATGTCATTCTTAAATTAAGAAAAAGTGTAGATAAATTCTTCACCTGTGATCCATTTCGGATCTTAAACGACTCTTTAGCTCAATTTCCACAATTCACAGATGTTTCTATTTTAAATCCGGTAGCAAGTAGCAATTTTTCAGTTGTGATTCTTTCCGAAGAGCTTAGACAGGTTTTTTCCAACTTATTTCAAAATTCTCAAGAAGCGATGAGAAATTCAGAAAATAAGCGTATTCAAATTTCCATTGAACCCTTAATCGGAGGAGAATTAAGTATAAAAATTAAAGATAGTGGTGAAGGAATCTCCCAAGATCTACAAGCGATAATTTTTGAGGAATCCTTTTCCACGAAAAACTCAACTGGGCTGGGGATATTTCATGCCCGGCAGTTGTTACGACGTTATGGAGGAGATCTCGAACTATTAGAATCTTCTTTTGATAAAGGCACAGTCTTTCAAATCAAACTAAGGATTGTTGAGCCGTGAATAAACCAAAAATTCTAATGATTGATGATGATCCAGTATTCATTGAGGGATATGAATCTTTATTGAGTAATGAATATCAGATTCAAGGTGCACCCGATATTCCGACCGGATTGCAGTTAATGGAAAAAACCGATCCCGATATTCTGTTATTGGACATTGCTCTTAACACAGAAAAAGAAGGCCTGGCTGTTTTACCAGACATCAAGAAAAGGTTCCCCAATCTACCCATCGTCATCGTGACGAACTGGGATTCTCATCTCATATTTAAAGAAGCCATTTCATTGGGTGCAGCCGATTTTTTTGTGAAGTCTGATAACATCAACAGCTTGAAGATTATTATCGAAAATTTGATGGTTCGAGATAAAAGAGATGAACAAGATATTATCGAACCTCCGATTGCCCAATCTTCAGCATTTCGACAGGTTTTGGCTGAAACGAAGAAGGTTGCCCATAGTCATTGTACTGTAATGATTACAGGTGAAACAGGTGTAGGAAAGGAGATCGTTGCGAAATATATTCATAACCAGAGTCAGCGACGGAACGGACCATTTATTCCAGTTAATTGCGGGTCAATTCCTGAAACACTCATTCAGAGTGAATTATTTGGACATGAGAAAGGAGCTTTTACTGGTGCACTTGAACGTAAAAAGGGTAAATTCGAATCAGCGAATGGTGGAACACTGCTTTTAGATGAGTTGGAAGAATTACCAATGCCCTCCCAACCGGTTTTACTACGTGTGCTCCAGGATCAAGAAGTCGAGCGAATTGGCAGCACGCAGAAGATCCCACTTGATGTCCGTATTATCGTTGCAACCCAGACCGATTTAAAAAAACTGGTTGAAGAAGGTCAATTTCGAGAAGATCTTTTCTATCGAGTTGCCGTTTATCCCATTCAAATTCCACCACTTCGAGATAGGGAAGATGATGTAATCCCTCTATGCCAGCATTTTTTAAGGTACTTTGAACAAAAGCACCAATCGAGAAAAAAGCATCTCATGCAAAATACCATGATCATGTTAAAGAATTATCACTGGCCCGGTAATGTGCGGGAGCTTCAGAACGCCATTGAGAAAGCAGTCATAAGTAGTGAAGGATCAGAAATCCGTCCTGTGGATTTTCAATTGCATGATCCTCGACAGGAACCAAAAAATGTTCCC
>CAZYTI010001091.1:287-2167 GCA_964650065.1 uncultured bacterium | reverse complement strand
CAGACATATCCCTCTGCTTGAAATACGCTCTTTGTGTACGACTCAACAATATCATCATTCGCTGTCCAGATAATATGAGGAACACGAATATTAAGTTTTCTTTTCATGAGTTCATACTTTTCGACAAATGGTCTCAGATTTTCTCCATACAATCTAATTCTCTTTACGTCAATATCATTTTTCGTCTCGACGGATGCGACATGATAATGGAGATCTGGAAAAACATTCGCAATATGTTGCAATACCCATTCGTATTCGTCCTCATTCACTGTCATGAACTCTATTGTTAAAGAGCTATTGGTCCCATTTTCATATTGCCCCACAAACCCGTCAGCTTGTAACCAACCTGCTAAAGCAGCTTCTGACTTCTCATTGCGAGAACTTTTTGGTGTAAGAGTTTTCGCTTTATCAGGATACACACGTATATACATTCCTACACCAAGATCCTCTACTTTGACAAAATTCAGTTTGCAGATTCTTCTTCTATGATGTGCACAAATAAGATGATTTTCTGTAGCCTCTATAGAAAATCCATCCTTCAAATTTATCCGGTACACCTTTTTCCTACCATTATATTTGACGTTAACAACTTGAGTTAAACCATTGTTATCATACACAGACAGTCCTACTAATCGCTTTCCAACAATCTTTCCTATAGGCATGAGGCCATCACTAATATTGACAAGAGCATGATAGGGTTGACAAGCAGAATATTGTAGATGTTTTTTGCTCCCAACATTGTCCCAGCACAAATTGGTAAATGTGGTTTTCTGATTGACCAACCGTTGAAGAGCAACAATTGACGTATTTGTAGTAGATATCACAATTCCTCCTCAGAGAAGAGTTAGAGGGCTACCAACTTAAGGCGGGACACATAATAAAATCAGGTGATTCCCCGTTCGCCCTGAGCTTGTCGAAGGGTGCGTGAATTGCATCTGTCCTTCGACAAGCTCAGGACGAACGGAAGCGTTCCACGTTAAGTTGGTAGCCGAGTTAGAGCGAATTAGACAAAGAACTCATCTAACAATCATGACACACAATAAGAAATTGTGAAAGTACATTCTCCTCAAAGAGTTTCTTTGGAGCGAAGACTATAGTGTCCTCCTGGTTTTTCGGGGAAATCATCTGTGTGATTAAACGTCGAAAATCATACTCATCGAGCTGATCCTGGATATCGAGCTTCAATTGTTCCAACAATTCGTCTCTTGTAGTTCCTTGTTCGGAGTATTCCTGATAGAATACATCCTCAATTTCAAGTATCATAAGATATCGACTCATACGCTATCCTCCTTGATAAGTACTCTGGAAGAAACTCCAGAGTAGTGGATTTTTTATGTATGTGACCAGAGTTCCTTTTCATCCATAAACGTACTCAGGCATTCATTCAATTCTTTTTATGAATGCTTAACTGCCCGATTTATGCGCTCTCCCTCGTACCGCTATACGTATACTTGAGATGTTAAACTTTTTATTATACTATAGTATCTATGTCAAGAACAAAACAATAATAAATTATATTTTATTAATTAAAAATAGTAATTTAGTATAATATTGATTGTGATGAAGATAGAAGAAAGTGGCGTAAGAAAGATGTGAGAAAAGAAATATATTGACGAAAACGATAAAACCAGTGTATACAGTATTCTTCTACAGGAGGAAATTCATGGAAGAATACAACCTAAGCGAGTTGGGAAAACGCATAAAAGCTGCCAGAAAGGCAAAAAAGAAAACCCAGGATGATGTTGCTCATGCCATAGGGGTCGGCAAAGTTACTATTTCCCTCTGGGAACGAGGTCTCAAACAGCCTGGTATCCTCAATATCCTTAACTACTGTAATTTTCTTGATGTCTCACTTGATGAACTTTTTGATGTCAAAAAAC
>CAZYTI010001091.1:0-277 GCA_964650065.1 uncultured bacterium | reverse complement strand
CTGCCGAAAAGCGATTTGAAATACGTGAACATCACATTTACTGAAGAGGAAATAGATACGGTGTTTTCACTACTTGAAGAATCTGAACAGGAATCAGAAATTCGGGATCTTCAGAAAAAACTTCGCTTTCTCCAACAGTATCTCAAATCGCTTTTCGGCAGAGCCCGTATTAAACAGAAAAACCCTCATTAAATTTGTTTGCTTCATTCTCATTTCAGTCATATTTGGTTTCGATAACCGAAAATTGACCAGCAAAATGGGGTTTCGATAACCGAAA
>CAZYTI010001090.1:0-2167 GCA_964650065.1 uncultured bacterium | reverse complement strand
ACATATTGGCCTCCGAAAAATGACAAGTTAAGATTTTTTAAATGTACGTAATTAATACAGAATAGTCAACATAAAAATGTGCCAACAACGGCATTCACGCGGACGCAACCGGTTGAGGGCTTCTATTCGGATTGCTGCGGCTTTTGCTGGTTACATTGCCTATGCATGTTTGTTCAGTGCGGGTGGCAACTGTCCTTTCATTTTCTTTATGGTCATCGTTGTGGGACGTGACTTTTGGTTGCGCTCGGTGATGCCGATGCCGTTATGCGTCCTTGACATTTGAAAAATCTATATCCATTATTATTTAAATGATCTGTCATTGAATAGATGTAAACGTTGTCTTTTGGGGAATTATTAATAATATACCTTATATCTTAATAAGTTTGACAAAGGTATCCAATAGGAATTCGTAATACATAATATTTAATCGGAGGGTAAAAAAATGGAAGAAAAATTCATTGACATCCATTGCCATCCCACAATGAAACCATTTGGCAAGAGTTTTAACAGTACGCCTCGTCAAAACAGTAAAAGAAGAAGAGAAAAGAAAAGTGTTTGGTATCATGATCCACCTAACTGGCATGAAAAAATACTTAATATTGTAACTTCTTTAACCAAATACACACAGTCTGATTTTTCATCATTATGTTATGGTGGAGCTCATATCATTTGTGCTTCACTTTATCCAGTTGAAAAAGGATTTGTTCTAAACATGTTGGGTAACAATTTACCTTCTGACATGCTTAAAGACTTTGTAATGGGGATAGGTAAAAAAAGGATCGATTACCTCCAGGAGATGAAAGATTATTTTACTGATTTAACAGACATATACAATTATTTGAAACAGTTGGATAATCAATTGATCACACTTGATGGAACTAAATGTAGATATAAAATAGTTTCCAGCTTTCAAGAAATTGAAAACGATACAGACCAGGGTGAAAAAACGATATATGTTATACTCACCCTTGAAGGTGCGAATGTGTTTGATACGGGTCTACAATTAATGGACATACCTGTAAACGAGTCAAAGGTTTTAGAAAATATTGATACAGTAAAAGGTTGGGATAAAAGAGTATTTTTTATTACCCTTGCGCATCATTTTTATAATGATATATGTGGCCATGCCGATAGCCTGGAAGGTATTCCGGAATTGGTTTCAAATCAAAGTAATAAAATGAATACTGGTTTTACTGATTTTGGTAAACAGGTACTTGAAAAGCTACTTGACGATACGAACACCCACAGAATTTTAATTGACATTAAACACATGAGTACAAACTCCCGGGAAAATTACTATAAAATCCTCGAGGAGGAATATGAAGGAAAAAATATCCCAATTATTGTCAGTCATGGCGCTGTAAATGGTTATAGATCGAATACTGACAAACGTATAATCAATAATAATACCTATGGATTGTTTATGGATGGAGATATCAATTTTTTCGATGATGAACTTATACGAATTGCCACATCAGGAGGACTATTCGGCATTCAGCTCGATGAACGGAGAGTAGCCAGTAAGTCAGCATTAAAAAGAGCGGGAATTCGGCTGAATAGGAGAAAGATGTTGTTCCATCGTTCCCGACTTGTTTGGAATCAAATTCAACATATTGCGGAAATCCTCGACAAAGAAGGTAAATTTGCCTGGGGAACTCAGTGTATAGGATCAGATTTTGATGGCCTGATTGATCCAATCAATGGATTCTGGGGAGCTGAGGAAATGGGATTGCTGGATAGTTACCTTGAAAAACATACCTATAATTATCTCAATTCAACTCGTAGTGATAACTTAAACCCATTCAATAGAATTGCCCCTGATGAAATCGTAGAGCGATTTATGTATACTAATGCATACGAATTTTTCAAGAAGTATTTTTAAGCACATAAATGAAACACATAACATTCAATCAAGCCGACCGCTTTACAGTGGTCGGCGTTTAGAGTTCAGTGGTTTCAAAGATGTCAACTTGTATATTAATATTTAGTCCAGGTAAACAGCGGCAGCTTCCCCTCCAGTAGAGGCTCCTGCCTCTACTGGATTTGTTGCAATAGTAATTGTTATATGATCACAAAGCAGACAGGTGATTTAATGGCACAAAATCTCAACGATTATATGGTTGGCCTTCGTCAGGAGGCTAACAATGTAAAAGATTGTTTTACAAAG
>CAZYTI010001089.1:0-2176 GCA_964650065.1 uncultured bacterium | reverse complement strand
CCTTCTGAAAAAGTCCAAGTCTGTGAGGAAACAAGTTCTATTCAAGAACCTTCTTAAACCTTCCTGCATTCCAAATATCTCATACCCTCCTGCACATTATAACTTGATATTCAAACATCTTTACATATCCATACTAATCTGATAACAATCAGATCAATCATATTCTATTCAGGTCCATACGTATACCAAGGAGACCCCATGACCAAATCCGATCTCATCGCCCAAATTGCCAAAGGAAATGATAATCTCACACAGAAGGATGCAGAAATCATCGTAGACCTGATATTCGATTCAATGATAGATACACTCGTACAGGGGGAAAAGATAGAGATCCGTGGATTTGGTAGCTTCAAGGTCAAACAAAGAGACGCGAGAACAGGAAGGAATCCACAAACAGGTGAATCGATAGATATCCCAGCGAAGAAGGTGCCGTCTTTTAAAACTGGGAAACAACTTCAGGAAATGATGAATAAAGATCAAACTTAAATACATCAATAGGAAGAAGGAGAACCCAATGGCCAAATCAAATCTCATCACCCTGTTGGAATCCACATCTCTTCAACAACTTAAATTTCTTCTCACGGCAAAAGAGAAACTCGATAAACTCCAAGGCAAGAAAGCATCCCTGGAAAAGGATCTCGCTTCTGTCGACAAGCAGATTGCATCCCTTCAGACATCTCTGGGTAAAACTGCTCCAGTAAAGAGACGTGGTCGGAAACCAGGCCGGAAACCATCCAAAATCGTCCGTGCCAAGAGGAAACCTGCCAGAAGAGGCAAGAAACCAGCTCAACCCTCGATTCAGTCCCTTATCGTAGAGATCCTCCAAGAGAAGAAGAAACCCCTTTCGGTCAATGAGATATCGGATGCATTGTTGAAGGAAAAGGGATACAAGACCAAATCATCAAATTTCAAGAATCAGCTTCGAGTCCTTCTGTACCGGAATCAGAAAGGGTTGTTTAAGAAAGTGGGTGCTGGACAGTTTGGGTTGGCAGGATCTGGGAAACCTCCAGTTGCTGTGAAGAAGAAAGCTGTGGCGAAGAAAAAAGCTGGGATGAAGAAGAAAGTAGTTAAGAAGGCAGCTACGAAGAAGAAGGTTGCCACGAAGAAGAAAGCTGCTCCTAAGAAAAAGGTCGTGAAGAAAGCTGTGGCAAAGAAACCGGTCGCAAAACCTGAGGTGAAAGCTAGATCGTTTACATCCTGAACAGGGAAGAGTCCGGATCCGAGTGATTGAATCAAGTTGATCCTGGTGACTCTAAGAATTTTGACTGAAGAAGCGATCCTGAGAGATTGGGATCGCTTTTTTTCTATTCGGATGTGTTTGATTCTGGCTTTCGTATCGATCACATAATCAAACGATTTAAATATCTTACTATTCGTTGACATTAAGAAGAAAGTATCCTAAGTATAAGCATTAAATGACACCCAGTCCATTGATGTACCTCGACAATTTAGTGGGCCGGTAGAAGTTTTGTTGGGGGTATTAATCCTAGTAGGAGACCAGAAGGCGATTGAGAAGAATGTCCAAATCGATGAAAAATAATATTATTTCTATGACTCTTATTTTTGCACTTGTCCTTCCTAGTTCTTTTGGATGCGGTTACAGAAAATATGTAGGTTACAAAAGTTATCTTGGAGAATCCCAAACTGAGCTACAACAAACAGCGCTAATCAGAATAAACGTGAGGCGAGTAAGTGTTTCTGAAAAGGTTTACTTCGTAACTGATGAAATGGATTTTTACATCATCACTGGCTGGACCTATGCAGGAATTCTATTTTTACCTGGATATTTGATATTCAGAGCAATCCAAAAACATAATTACAAAAAGACCATCTCGGAACATGTTGATCTTGAAAATTTTATTTCAAACACAATTCGAGATAAATTTGTATCTAAGTTAAAAACTTCCAGAGAATTCGAATATGTTGATAAAACAACGACAGCTCTAGTAGATGCTGAGTTTGTTCTTACTGTGGCGAGTTTTGGATTTACAAACCGAGGGATTGATAAATCAAAGCTGAAGGGAAAATTTCCATATTTATTTGTCATTGCGAAGCTTGTCTTGGATCCACCGTACGTAATGTCAGAGAGTGAAAGGCAGGAAGCACCATGGATTTGGCCGGCTCCAGAGAATACCCAGAAGAATCCTATTGTTTGGAGTTCATTTTGGGTAGATGG
>CAZYTI010001088.1:0-2178 GCA_964650065.1 uncultured bacterium | reverse complement strand
CTTATGGAATCGTATTGTGGAGAGGGAGGATCCTGTTGATGAAGATCATGAATTAACAGGTGAGCGGCTTCGATACTCTGAAAAGATGGATGCGAAAGCGGTTTCGGTCATTCAATCATTGGGTGCGGAGGTCATTCCCGTTGATTTACCGAATTTGCCTTCGGATATTTTCTCGATTTTATATCATGTCGAATCGTCAGCTGCCTTCGATGAATTGATGCGGAGTGGAAGGGTCGACATGATGAAGAATCCCCCTGAAAAGAGCGGCTATCCCAATTCTTTGCGATTAGGGCGATTAATTCCCGGTGTTGAATATCTACAGGCAAATCGAATAAGAACACAGTTGATTAGAGATTTTCATGAGTCAATGAAAGCGTTTGACCTTCTGATTGGGAGTGATATCTATTTAACCAACCTGACGGGACATCCGGAGATGAGTGTTCCCCATGGATTCTATGAAGAAGGATTGCCAACCACGTTGCGCTTCACAGGAAAGCTCTTTGGTGAAACAGAAATGATGAAAGTGGCACACGCATTTCAAACCAGGACGGATTACCATTTGACACACCCAAGGATGAGATAAATCAGAGGCCATAAAGTGTACATCCCCATGGAAGACAACGTGATCATCAACGAGAACGGCATTGAGAACCTATATCCGGAAATCACCCGGGTTCTTTTAATTCACTAATGGTGGTGATTAGATCAAATTTGAATTCAATATGAAAAAAATTCAGGAGCAAAAAGTGACAACTGAATCGAGTCTTGAATATAATAAATGGAGCTTAATTGGTATACTCATTACTGTCCTCGTCAACCCCTTCAATCTCAATGCCCAGCAGGAAACAATCGATACGGCGGTGCGGAAATATGAATCCGAAATTATCGAGATACGGCATCACTTGCATCAAAATCCTGAGCTTGGTAACCGGGAATTTAATACGGCCAAGTTGATTGCAGAGCATCTGCGTAAGCTCGGTATGGAGGTGACCACCGGCATTGCACATACGGGTGTTGTCGGATTACTCAGAGGAGGCAGATCCGGTCCGGTTGTCGCTGCTCGTGCAGATATGGACGCTCTGCCCGTTACAGAAGATACGCCGTTTACGTTTAAATCCAGAGTACGCACGACCTACCTTGGTAAGGAAGTCGGTGTTATGCATGCTTGTGGACACGATATACATACATCGGTGCTGCTCGGTACAGCATCGGTGATGGCATCGATGCGTGATGAGATTCCCGGCACCATAAAATTCATATTTCAACCTGCCGAGGAAGGAGAACCGCCGGGTGAAGAGGGCGGAGCCGAACTGATGTTCAAAGAGGGCGTCCTTGAAAATCCAAGTCCCAGCGCAATCTTTGGTTTGCATTCAATGCCTGAAATGGATGTCGGCCGTGTGGGATTCACGGTGGGTCCGGCTCTGGCTTCTGTGGATCATTTCATCGTTACATTGCGCGGCAAACAAGCACACGGTGCAGAACCTCACTTTTCAATCGATCCCATTGTTATGGGCTCTCAGGCAGTGATGGCGTTCCAGACGATTCGTTCGCGCACCCTGCCTCCTCTCGAGCCGAGCGTCATTACAGTGGGTATTTTCAGGAGCGGTGAACGTTTTAACATTATACCCGAAGAAGCACGCCTCGAGGGGACGGTCCGCACGTACAATGAGGATGTGCGCAATGAAGTAGAAAAACGAATGCACGAAATCCTTGAAGGGATAACAAAAGCATATGGCGGAACATATGGCCTTGACTATAACCGGGAAATGTCGGTGACGATAAACGACCCTGGTCTGGCTGAGAAAATGCTTCCGACTGTGGAACGGGTGCTGGGCAAAGAGAATGTCCTCATGCTTGAACCGGCTATGGCAGGTGAGGACTTCTCGGTATTTGCTAATAAGATCCCCGGTTTTTATTTCCGACTCGGTACCACAAAACCCGGAACCGTTTCGGGCAGTCTTCATAATCCAACATTCCAGGCGGATGACTCCAGCATCGGAGTCGGCATGCGGGTTATGTCGAACCTGTTGCTGGACTATTTAAAGTCAGGAGGGATGTAGGTGAAAAAGGAGAGAAAGACATGGAACCACAGAACCACAGAGGGCACAGAGAAAAAGAAAGACACTCTGTGTTCTCGAAAGGTGAACGCATCTAAGACATAGCTTCTTGTGATATCAT
>CAZYTI010001087.1:0-2188 GCA_964650065.1 uncultured bacterium | reverse complement strand
ACGTATTCGAAGAATCAATAGATCGGGATTAGAGGCATTGGGTAAGACAGAGTCAGAGGCTCTCGGGAGAAAAATTGGTGATAGCCTCGGATGCCGCAATCGTCATAATACGACACGAGGGTGTGGCAATGGAGCCCATGCCCGGAAATGCATGCTCAATGGGGGTGTTACCCGCTGTTTAACAAATAATGTTACCGTTCTTGACAGTGAAGTATCGATCATCAGAGAAAATCAAGGCGATGATCCTTTCTATTTTCGAATGAATATTGTGCCTTTTGAAACAAAGGGGGAACGATGGTGTGTGGTTTCATTGGAAGACATCACAGTTCGGAAAAATGCAGAAATTGAGGCCATGCGTCTGCATGAAAGTATCACCCGTGCCAATTTGGAATTGAAAAAGACGCTTGAGAATCTGGCGAAAAGCCAGTCTCAGCTTCTGGAAGCTCAGAAGCTGGAACAGGTCGGATTGTTGGCCTCAGGACTCGCCCATAATTTGAAGACACCCCTGGGAGGTATCAAAGGGTATGCACAGCTTCTGAAGTTGGATTATGAGACGATGCACGAATTGGATATGATCATCAACGAAGTTGAAATCATGGAATCCATTATTAACAACTTAATGTTGAAAAGCCGAAAGGGTCATAAGACGCAGATAGAGATCGTCAATCTCAACGATCTATTGAATATCGAGTTAGAGTTTTTGGCGGCCAATATGTTTTACAAACATCGTGTCACGAGCACCATTGAATTGGATGAAAACCTGCCTTCTATCACAGGTGTTTATGCACATTTCAGTCAGCCCATCATGAATATTATCCAGAATGCCCTTGATGCCATGTATGATGCTCCTGAGAGAGCGTTGACAATAAGAACGAGGCACGATAAGACATATATTTACGTGGACGTTTCTGATACCGGATGCGGTATTCCGGAAGATATTCGCAGTGAGATTTTTGAAGTGTTTTATACTTCCAAGCCTGCGAGTAATGAAAGACAGGGAAATGAACCCCATGGTACAGGATTGGGACTGAGCAGTGCGATCTATTTTATTCATAAATATGACGGGAAGATTGAAATTGAAAGTAAGGTAGGTGAAGGAACCACGGTGACCATTAAAATTCCTTATAGGGAATTGGAAAAAACGCGCTCTCCTTACAGGGTACTTGTTGTCGATGATTCAGAAAGTATGGTCGATATATTGATTCAGATCTGCCAGCATATGGGGCTTGAAGCATACGGTGCAAATGATGGTAAAAGAGCCTTGAAATTATACGATCAAGTAAAACCCCATGTCATTGTCTCTGATCTCTGTATGCCGGGATTGTCGGGACCGGAATTGGTATCGAAAATTCGTAAAATAAATCCTTCCCAGCGCATCATTTATATTTCGGGGTATACGGAAAATCCGGAATATCGAGATTGGTTGGCCCAAGAAGCGAACCAATCGTCTCCGATTGAAGTGATCAAGAAGCCTTTTCCTTTAGGGGATTTTAAAAAAGTTTTGGAAAAAATGATTATGAGTTGATGAAGTTCAAAATATTAAATTTGTGGCAATAATTTATGAATTTTCCAGGTTAAATCCGATCATCCTTCTTCTTGCGGCAGCGTGAGCATGATTTTTTTAACCTTCCCCTCATTCATACATTCTACTTTTATCTGAAGATGATGAGCAAGCAATTCTGCCAATAACATTTGAAGGTCCTGAAAAGGCATTTCGAATTTTTCCTGTACATCGCATTCCTCTCCGATTGATGTCCGGATCCTGCCCGTCCTGGTAAAATGAATGACTATCCGTACTTCGTTATTTTTCAACTGTGAGTTTAATGTGATGGTCGTGGGTTGATCTTTATCCGCATGGCTATTACAGAGACTGTTTAGCACATAGATTATCACCTGCCTGAGTTGGGCCCGGTTGCTGAAAACAACAGGAGAGTTGGGGGCGAAACGTGTCCATATGTGAATATTATTTTTCTTAAATTCGGGCTTGAGTTGCTTTGTGATGTCCAGCATCACTGAATTTATTGAAACAGAAGATTTATTGCCCCACTGATGAACTTCCTTAAAGTTCAATAGTAATTTAATGACATCCGCGATACGTCCTCCAGCACGATGAATGGTCTGCAGTTCCTTATTCATATCGGTGATTCTCTCAGAGTTGATATGGGGTGGGCTGGTAAGACAAATGATC
>CAZYTI010001086.1:0-2192 GCA_964650065.1 uncultured bacterium | reverse complement strand
CCCGAAAAAAGGAAGTATCCCGTTATTGCCCATGGTGAATTCAAATCGAAAAGCCCCCAACTATCTCCTGGCCGCTGACAGCGGCGTGACCCAAAGGTATGTAAACGTACAGAGCTATGCCAATGTGGAAGAAGACATTGTTGCCAGGATGATGAAGGACCATGAGTCCGATGAACTTGTGCTTTATTTAATTTCCGAAGAAAGAAATTTATTTCAGGATTGTATCGTAGAAGTGGAGGGCATTTCCAAAAGATTTAATCCCGATCAGAATGATAGAATATTTCTGCCGAACCTGAATGTTGAAGACTTACAAGGAAGAACGATATTTATAAAATTTCCCTTGGTTACTTTTGATTTGACGCCGGTATCGGATCTCCCGGAGCGTGTCCTTGTTCATGGCCAATTTCAGATTGAAAGTGATCATTTCGATCAAATCCAGATTGAAGTTGTGGAAGAAGAGAGACGAGAATTCTATAAAATACGTATCATGAAATTGAAAGGCATGCCAAATACTCAGGAAGTGGATGTCGTTGTTACTCGTGAAGGGGATGAAGCTTTATCTGCCCATGCACATCAGGGAGTCGCCGTATTTGAAGAGATGGATCTGGAAAAGGTACTTAAAATTAAGATTTATTAAAATTATTTTTGGCTATTCCAATGGTTGTGATCTATTTTGTTGTATCGCAACCATTTTTATTTCTGGGATTATGCAGAAGTGAATAAGTTGAAATTAGTGATCTTTTCATTGATCAGGATTTTTTATATGATTATATTAAATGCACTTATGAAGTCAATTTACTTCTCCTCAAACGACGTATATCAATGGCAGGATAACCGAAGAGACGAAGAAGATGAAGATCATACAGATTGAAAATGAGAGCGACAAGCTCGCTTCAACCATCTCCGGGAATGCTTCAGAACGTTTCAAACTGCAGGCCATCGTGTGTTTTTTGGGTGAGTTATCAATCAGTGGGGATTTTGACCGGTTTCAATCGTATTATTTAGAGTTTTCATCGCCATTTCTTTCATTTATCAAAGAGTCGGCGCTGATTTATTGTGATCCGGAATATTTAGACCGGATTTCTGAAATTTTGAGAATATATCAAACGCAATTTCAGAAAGCGTTATCACCAAGCTCGTTGTCCGAGGCAAACAGCACTCTAAAAAAGAAACTTATCGATACATGGTTTATTTTAGGGGAATGGGAAAAGGCGATTGCCGAATTAGAGAGATTAACAGGAGAAGTGATTGATGATGAAACCAGGAACATCATTGAGAAACGTTTGGCCGACCAGGGAGATTTCTTCGATCGTCTAATGACCATCACCGCTTTACTCAAGCAGAAATATGTTGAATCGTACACGCTTTGTTTTGGTTTACTCATTGAGTGGAGCAAACAGTTTGTATCTGTCAATCCGGGAAGGACCCATCTTCTCACAGTAGAGAAAGGGAATGTTAACGAAGTTACTTCTAATGGATTGGGTGTCTTGCTTCCCTTAAGTTTAAGAGTAACAGTACGCCCCCACGATGCAGATGAAGATTTGGTTAAGTTTAATAATGAACTTCTTTTTCCGGACAGGGAAATAATCCACAGATGTAATGATACGATTGCCGCTGTTCGCTCATTCGTTGAACAAACCCACCCAAAAAGTATTGGAGAGCGGTATTACAATTTTCAGTTTTCCATTCCTGAAAAAAGAGCAGAATACACAGGTGATTCCTGGTGCGGTTGTATCGCTTTATTGGTATTTTGTGGAATGGTCAACAATTTTTATGGTCAAAAGCTGTATTCAATAAATGACGAGTCTGCTGTAAGCAGTATTATTGACATCCATGGAAATCTAAATTCCGTAGATGTCAGCAGTTTAAAAACAAAAATTGAGACGACGTTTTTTTCCCCCCTTCGAAGGTTGGTTGTCTCTTATCAGAATATGGGTTCAGCCTTGCAAATTTTGGAGTTACTCCGAAGAAAATATCCCAATCGCCACCTGATTATAGAGGGGGAAGAAAATCTCAACCAAATGCTGAGGGATCGGAATCTGGTTTTTAGAAAGCGATTGAACATTCCCAGGAGGATGTTTTCGGGTGTCAGCAGACATAGGGGTAAAATAGGCTGGGTTATGGCGGGGATCATGATGGCTCTCGCCATAATACTATTTTTTGGGAATGGTAGCCTACGGATGGACCGGAAT
>CAZYTI010001085.1:0-2195 GCA_964650065.1 uncultured bacterium | reverse complement strand
GATACCTGCCGTTACAGTTGACGAAAGTCCCAACGGATTACCGAACGCCAAGACCCATTCACCGATCTCAATCTTTTCGGAATCCCCCAATCGAACCACAGGCAGGTCTTTCCCATCGATCTTTAAAATGGCCACCTCGGTCAAAGGATCGGTTCCTATCAATTCTCCTTCAAAAATACGGTTGTCGTATAATGTCACTTTGATATCGTCTGCGTTCTCGAGAACATGGTTGTTGGTAAGAATATAACCATCCTCACTCACAATAACACCCGAACCCAACCCCTGTTGTCTCTGGGTTTCAGGAACCTGGCCACGGAACTCCCTGCCGAAAAAGTCCCGAAAAATTTCACCCCAATTATCCTGGTCCCTGTTTGATCGTCTGACAATCCGCTCGGTCCCGATGCTTACCACCGTAGGCAACAGGTCTTTGGATATGGCTGTGAAAGCCTTCCCTGTATTCTGAAGCTGCAATATGGCATCATCGGCCGACTCCTGATTTCCCAAAACGATGGGATCATCGATCTTGCGATTTGCAAGTCCTCTGGTCGTCCAGTTAAAATTTGAAGCAAAGATAACTCCTGCCAAAACACCAATGAATATCAACCCTGCAGCGGACCAACGTCTCGTTTTGGATGAAAGCATAATAACCTCCTTTATAGGTATTATCTCAGAAGAGCAGATTAAACTCAATCCCTCGCTCCCCATAGAAGAAACAGTCTCAACAAATGGATCACAGCAACGGCAGTCGCTGCGACATAGGTCAAGGCTGCTGCATTGAGCACTTTCTTTGCCTGGCCGACTTCGCTTTCAACAAGAAATCCCCGGGATTGGAGTAATGTGAGGGCCCGTGAACTTGCATTAAATTCGACTGGTAAAGTGACGACCTGGAACAGTACGGCGCCGCTAAAAAGAATGATCCCCACATCCATCAAAGGCTTAGCAGCCGTGAATAAAAATCCGATGAAGAACAGAGGAAAAGCCAATGTGGAACCGATATTGGCAACAGGAAAAATACTCTGGCGGATGTGAAATGCTCCATAGGCCTTGTGGTGTTGAATGGCATGGCCTACTTCGTGGGCAGCGACACCCAGAGCAGCGACCGATTTGCCTCGAGAAATGGATGTCGACAATCTCAGGACTTTCTTCCTGGGATCGTAATGATCGCTCAATCGACCTTCGACTTCTTCAATCTGGACCTCGTTTAGTTCGCTGTCGGAAAGCAGTCTCTCGGCTACTCCCCTACCGGTGATTCCAGACGCTGCGGGTACTTTACTATATTTTGTAAACGTACGTTTCACGAGCTGTTGCGCCCAGAGTGCCAGAATGATGGCGGGAATGAGTAACAACATGGTCGGATCATAGAAAAGGAAGGGCATCAGAATAACTCCTTTCTACTGATTGTTTTTCCTGTTAATATAAAAAATGATCTTCATCCACTTCACAGTTTTTACGAAGATCATTTTCAAAAGTTCCTGTATAAGAAATTTGAATTTTTGTTATTTTGTTATTTTGTTATTTTAAAAATGAAAGGCCAGCGTTACACCTTGAGAGGTCATGCTTACATTGACATTGATACTTTTTATAGGAACCTTCACCTCCATGGGTCTTAGGGCCACATAGAGAGAGCCTAAACTGAACAATCCTGATACGACCGACCAGGCCAAATCTTTCTTGGATTGATCGTTCAAATTCGTATATTCGGGTCCTGCGTCCTCCAATAATTCCAACTGGGCTTGATCATGATGATCCTTATACTCCTGATACTTTTTAACGGCATAGGCGCCCGTCGCTATACTCAACACAATAAACGGAAGAAAGGGACGTCTCACCTCAAGATAGTAATGCATACCCTCCACAAAATCCAGCACCTGGTTTCCCCGAATGATCTTTGCCACATCGGTTATCTTGAGGGCCATGACAGTACCGTCTTTGGTTTGCAGAATATATGCCTGAGCCGTCCTCCGGGTGATCTTCCCGGTATATTTACGACCCTGTTTTGTAATGATAATGTCCTCTGCCAAAGCCTGCGTGACAAAACATAATAATATCAATATAAACAAGACCTTTTTCATTTACTCAATCCTTCCATTACCATTGTTATTAGACGCACATTTACTCCTGTGCCTTTGAATGGATTCTTGCAGAAATTGTGCCAGTAGCACAGGATGGTAATGGATTTTTTTGAATATTAACGC
>CAZYTI010001084.1:0-2196 GCA_964650065.1 uncultured bacterium | reverse complement strand
GTAACAGGGGATAATCTGCCGGTGACCAATGTGAACTGGTATGATGTGATGGAATTTGTGTTGATATTGACCGAGAAAACGGGCCAGTTTTATCGGCTTCCGACGAATGCAGAATGGGAATATGCCTGCCGGGCCGGAACGACAACAGAATATCATTTTGGCAATGACACCCTGTTGCTTGGGGCCTATGAATGGCATAAATGGAATTCAGGAGAAAAACTGCATCCCGTTGGATTAAAAAAACCCAATCCCTGGGGTTTGCATGATATCCATGGCAATGTCTGTGAATGGACGGCAACACTTTGGGATCCAGCCCCCTATTACAGGAGAAATCCCGACAGAAAGCCTTTCGATGATAACCTTCGCATCGTTCGCAGCAGTTCTTTTCTACATGGCAGAATGGTCCACTTTACCAGCGGCTATGAACATGCATATCAGGAGAAAAGCCGGCGCGACTACACGGGATTTCGAGTTGTACGTGATATAGGAGAATAAAAATGAAAGCATACACGGTCATCCCATTATTAATACTGGCCATCTGTATTATGTGCTGTTCACAGAACGGCGGAGAATCCATTCAGGCCGGAAATGTGGTTAAAGATCCTCCTCACCACATCGAAATGGTCTACATCCCGGCCGGTGCATTCATCATGGGGAATGATCATGGTCCCGATGATGAAGATCCGGCCCATGAAGTCGCATTGGATGCATTCTATATCGGTAAAACCGTCGTGACCCAGAAACAGTGGATGGAGGTCATGGGAAACAATCCGTCCGATCCTGTTGGAGACGACCTACCCGTCGTGAATGTCAGTTGGCAGGATGCCCAGGAATTTGACAAAAAGTTAAGTGAAGAAACCGGACAGACCTATCGACTGCCTACTGAAGCAGAGTGGGAATACGCCTGCAGGGCCGGGAGTACCGACCTCTTTCATTTCGGCAATGACACTGCCCAATTGGCCGATTACGCCTGGTGCAAAAGTAATTCCGAAGGCAGGCTGCATCCTGTTGGACAAAAGAAGCCCAATGCCTGGGGACTCTATGATATGGTCAGCAATACTTGGGAGTGGTGTGAAGATTGGTGGGATCCGGAGTTTTATGCTAGATCTGATCAAAAGAATCCTCTTAACAAAATGCCCTATCTTTATAAGAGTCCGAGAACCGGAGAGGAATTTACCGTCCATGTAGCTCGCAGCGGTGCCTTTTCACATCCCCCACTTGCCCATGAGAGCGCCCATCGGCACGGCAGCAGACCGGGCACGAGACGGAATATGATCGGATTTCGTTGTGTTAGGGAAAAGTAATTAACCTGTAAAAAAGAAATCTTGATCTTGCTGAAATGAGTCCGGAATTCACAGGCCCTGTCCTGATTCTGCATGGACGGCAGGATCCGCTTGGCGAATCAATTCCCCAGGCTTTATTGAGCTATTATAAGAAGTCAAAACTGGTATTCGTTGAAAAATGCGGCCATTACTCATGGGTCGAACAACCGGAAAAGGTTAAAGAAAGTATTAAGACTTTTCTAGATGGGAAGAATCATAAAAGATAAAATTCCGGATAAGTATACTTTTTCTCTATAATTTTCGGACGTAAATCATTATAACATAAAACTGGAAAGACGAAAATCATGAAAAATCACATAAAATATCAACAAGTTTCATTTATCCTGATTTCAATGCTGTTGTTCATGCAATTAAATTGTATGGACGAACCATCCAAAAAGAACTCAGCACCGGACTTTATCTGTGACTATCTGAATCAGGAAAAACCCGGGCTTGCCCCAAAACCTTTCGCACCTGAAATTTTTTCAACCAAAGGGAAGTTTGAATTCAAGCTTCACAGCAGTCTCACATTTTCACCTGATGGAAAAGAAATATATTTTGTCAATCAATCCTTCCCTGTTGTTCCGGGGTACAGTAAAACATTAATGTTCATGAAAAATGAAAATGGTCGTTGGTCTGCCCCCAAGACAGTGCCCTTTTCCGGACGGTATAGTGATGGGGTTCCAATTTTCTCAGAGGACGGAAGCCGACTTTATTTTGGATCGGTGAGACCTTTAAGCGGAGAAGGTGAACCCAAAGATAATGATATCTGGTATGTCGATAGATTACCGGATGGCTGGAGCGAACCTGAAAACTTGGGATCTCCAATTAATTCCCGGTTCAAAGAGTGGGGATTTTCCTTTGCTAAAAATAG
>CAZYTI010001083.1:0-2198 GCA_964650065.1 uncultured bacterium | reverse complement strand
ATTGGATTCTCATGATGTGGCAGTTTTTACAGGCTTCGGGGTCGTTGGAAAAATAGGAATGCCCCTTGGCATAAAAAAACGTAAACGAGGACAATCCTGCAAAAATGCCAAGCATCACAGGAAGCATCCATTGGGGAAGTCGAATTTTATTGATGGCTTTTATACACATTTTTTCACCACTACGATAAATTTTTACCAGTCCAGGAGACGCCTTTCCCCTTCCAGGATTTTGATATTTGAAATCTCCTGAGAAACCTCAATGATCCCCCTGTATTCGCCCTTTTCATCATAAACAGGAAAATATCGGATGTAGATGAACCGGCCATCCATTTGAATCCAAAACTCTGCCTTTTCTTTTTTCTTCTCTTTGAAATTTTTCACGATGTCTTCCACAATATGAACGCTTTTAGGTGGATGACAATTCTTCACGGCCCGTCCGATAATGGCAGGGCTCCTTGGAAAAATACGATCCCGGGTATCGGAGTAATAACACACCCTGTCGTTTTCATCCACAAAGGTGATGTCCACAGGCAAGTGTTTCAGAAGCAGATCAATTTGTTCGGCCGACAATTGTCCCTGGGAGAGGCGTATCATTTTCTCATCCTCTTTTTTCATTTCACCTTCCCTCTTCTTTCCCAACGACTGTTTGACATTTCTTTTGGCCAGATTGGCATCCCAGAGATTGGATGGTTTTACCCAGGCGTAACCGATTTCCGGTTCCCCCTGCTTAATCTCCGCCCACTCCTCCTCGTTCAACATCTTATAAGCGGTAGGATACAGGATCTTTTCCTCTAAGAAAATCATCTTTTTGATCACGCTGGAGAGCCCCTTGAGTTGCCCGAAAAGTTGACTCCAATCTTGCTCCTCTATCGTGGAATCGACTTTTCTCATCTGAGCCCGTATTTCGTCGTGTTTCCCCCACATGACCTGCGTGGGACCCGTAAATTTCTTGGATTCGAGCACCGGAAAAAGCTGATTCTCCTTGCGCTGATAATGCTTTTCAATCTCCTTGAGCCGCTCGAATTTGGATCGAAGTCCTCGGACATCTTCCGGTTCGAATTTCCCCCGATACAGTTTTTTCCCCAGCTTACTCAAATCCTTGAGTCTCTTTTTTGCCTCATTATTCTCCTGGACGAACGTGTGAACGGGATGTCCGGGTATCTTACTGGTTTTGCCGACTCTCTTTAAGGATTTCTCAAAGACCTGTGCATGTACATCACAGAGCCTCTGAATTTCCTCGGGAGGGAAGCCTTCCTGAATCAATGCATTTTCCATTTGTGCAATCTCATCCGGTGAGGTATTTTTAATGAGTTTTGCAAAGGTCTTTTGCAGCTTTTCAACTGGAACACCGGCATGAAGATCCCTGATAATCTGTTTCAGTGTTTCTTCACGGGATTTTTTATTGTTTTCGATAAGTGGATTCATGATGAACTCCAAAAATAACTAAGATTCAATTCTTCCAATGACACATTAAAAATAAAAATAATTGATTTCTTGATATAAATCAAGTTTTTATTTAGCACCTTCATTATATTATTGCTGTCAAAACAGCTTAAAATCGTTTTAGGTTTGGTGAAAGGAAGAACCCATGAAAGACCAGAAGCCATCTTCAGCAACGGCAAAAATGGTTAACAAACCATTTCTTTTTAATGATCTCATGAATTATCAGGAAGGATCAATCGTAAGCCGAACAATCATCGACAAACCGGAGGGAACGGTGACTTTGTTCGCTTTTGACAAAGGTCAGAACTTGAGCGAGCACACGGCACCTTTTGATGCCCTGGTTCAAGTTGTCGACGGTGAAGGGACCGTGACTATCGACGGCGTCGACCATACCGTACCGACCGATGGAGCGATAATCATGCCTGCCCATATCCCGCATGCGATTAGAGCAGACATGCGTTTCAAAATGATATTGACCCTGATTCGATCCAAAAAATAGCCACGAAGACACAAAGACACCAAGGAAACATTACCCTGGTGTAATTGAAATTTTACTATTTATTAAAAGCAAATGCTCTCAAGGCACACGACTCAACGTTGAGGCTAATATTCATTTGTTGATACTTGAATTAAAATTCTAGTTATTATCGTAATAATAAGTTTAATTTGTTTTTCCATTAATATTTTCTTTCCTTCGTGCCTTCGTGTCTTGTATGTTAAAAGTTGGGTGAGTGGGGAGTAATTTGGCACCCTAC
>CAZYTI010001082.1:0-2201 GCA_964650065.1 uncultured bacterium | reverse complement strand
GTAATATCTTTATAATCTGTTTCTCACTTATCAGCAGATAATAGTCCATTGCTTCCCGACGTACTGATCCAACAAAACGCTCAGCAAGTGCATTCATATTTGGAGCTTCTACTGATGTTTTTATCAGAGATTATCTTCAATCTGATTCAATTTAAGAAGTAGACATGACTTTAATACATGATTGTACTAAAAATACCTTGACTTTCATACAATAATTTATAAAATTAACCCTGACTCTAGTACAAGGATCAATCCAATGTTCTCAAGATCCATATTTTTAGTATTCGATAAGTGGGCCGAGAAGAAAGACCGCAAACCTCTTGTTTTACGGGGTGCCAGACAGGTCGGTAAAACAACGGCCGTTAACCTCTGGGCCGACCAGTTTGATCACTATCTGTATTTCAATCTTGATCTTCCTGAAGACAGAAAATTGTTTGAAAGTAATCTGGAATTTGACAAACTGATTGAGTCCATTTTCTTTCAAAAGAATGTAGTGCGTGATCAAGGCAAAACATTGCTCTTTATTGATGAAATCCAGAATTCACCTCACGCGGTTAAGCTGCTACGGTACTTCTATGAAAAATGTAAAAACCTTTATGTCATAGCCGCAGGATCGTTACTTGAATCGCTTATCGATCGCCATATCAGCTTCCCTGTAGGGAGGGTGGAGTATATGCTCATGCGACCGCTTTCATTTATGGAATATCTGAAAGCAGCCGGTGAGGAACGGGCACTTGAGGAGTTAGTAAAAATACCTGTAAATGACTATGCTCATAATCGTTTGAAGGAAATCTTTAACCGTTATGCTCTCATTGGAGGTATGCCGGAGATCGTTCGTGCTTATCTCGAGAGCGGTGATCTCACCTATCTGAAAACGGTTTTTGACAACCTCATTATCGCCTATTTGGATGATGTAGAAAAATACGCGTCCAACCGGAGTCAGGCTGAAATCATCAGGCATATTATTAAAAATGCTTTTTATGAAGCCGGCAGTCGTATCACATTCCAGGGCTTCGGGAAATCCAACTATCGGTCCAGAGAAATGGGCGAAGCCTTCACCATCCTGGAGAAAGCCATGCTGCTTTCCCTTATCTATCCAACGACCACTTTACAGGTCCCTGCCATACCTGACCGCAGAAAATCACCCAGGCTTCAGATCCTTGATACCGGATTGGTAACTTACTTCGCAGGACTACAGGGGGATCTGATTAATGCTCCGGATATTGACCGGGTGTTTCGCGGAAAAATCGCGGAGCATATTGTGGGTCAAGAAATTCTAACTACTGATCCTTCACCGCTGTACGGATTGCATTTTTGGGTTAGGGAAAAGAAGCAATCCACTGCAGAAATGGATTTTGTCTTGCCCCATTCTCGAGGATTGATTCCCATTGAAGTTAAATCAGGACCAGTGGGTCGTCTGCGCTCATTGCACCAATTTATGGATCTGGTAGATCATCCATTCGCTATACGACTGTATGGCTACCAATTAAGAATAGATTCGATTAAAACATTATCAGGAAAACCATTCCATCTTTTGAATCTGCCTTATTATCTGGCTGGAAAATTGGCAGTCTATTTGGAATGGTTCATAGAAAGAGTGATGTAATCCTACTCTTTTCTCCTGTGACACAAACGGTCTAAAGTTACTGCAGTTACAATAACAACACCGGTGCTCACCTGTGAGACCCAGATGGGCCAGCCATTGAGTTGACAACCCGTTCGGATCACGGTCATAATAATAACTACCGATTACGGATCCTTCACCTCCAGAAAGACTTCCACCCCCGATCACCACCGCTGCAATGATATCCAGCTCCCGTCCAACTGCTCCCGTCGGATCTCCCTGTTTCTGTACTAACTTCAAAAGAATTCGGTAAGTATTTATTCACCTATGGGTAAAAATTATAAAACATTACTCTGAAGTAAGTTTTTAAATACATATATTAGAAAAAGTACTTTATTGTGTAGTGTTAGACCAAATAAAAATAAATTCATAATCAAAATATCAATTTTCCACCTGCCCGCCATTTGCATTAAGCTTTTCGTATGTTAAGAACCTTGCAGGCGGGCCTGCCCGTCCGCAGGCGGGGCTTGAATTCAAGTACGGATTTAATTAATCCCCCCCCGCATTTCCATGCTAATCACCCTTCTTCAAGTCCCAATTCCCTAAGTTTATCTTTTGAAGGCTTTCCTGTTATTAA
>CAZYTI010001081.1:0-2204 GCA_964650065.1 uncultured bacterium | reverse complement strand
AAATCCAACCTCGCATAATTATTGTGATGTGGCAGTGGGTGTAGACACCTCACAAATATTTGTAGTGAGCAATGAAGGGACTGCTAATTTGGATGTGACTTTTACATCATTCTCCGGCGCCAATCAAAACGAGTTTTCCATTATTAGTGGTGGCGCGCCGTTTACCGTGGTACCAGGCGCTTCTCACAATATTGGTGTCGGTTTCTCGCCCACATTTGTTGGAGGCAAAACAGCTACTTTGAGTATTAACAGTAACGATCCGGATGAGAATCCTTTTAATGTCGGGTTATTGGGGAGCGGTAGCGCTGTTATTGGGCCTGACATTGCAGTAAATCCAGCGCTTTATGATTATGGCTCCGTATATATCCTGGATTATTCATAAATTTTAAAATGATAAAAAATAGTGAACATATTATCACCAATCGAGTACAGAAATACATTTTTCACTTCATTGTACAAATAAGAAGATGGCTATTTTCTGTTTTGCTTTGAAATCCATAGAATATTCTGGGGTAAAATGACTTATTTTTTACTAAAAGGATGTACTTCTCCAATGCCCCAAATGTTCGAGATAACTTTTTTTAAATTTAAACACGCCCCTTTCACATTTGCTATATAGGTGAAAGTAATTCAAAAATCCGGAAACTCCGTCTAAGAGTTTCCTTTTGTGGATAGGAAGATGGCAGCTCAATCTTAATTCGAGTTTTTAACTCTCGGACTCGAGCACCTATTTTAAATAGACGAAGTCGTATTGTGTCAATTGTTGCATTTGCCCATTGGGTGTTTTTGAGTATGTTGGTTTTTAGGGCATGAATGAGTACATAAGCGGCTGAATGCAAAAATAATCTGAATTGATTGGCTTCAAAACGATTGCATGAAGTCCTATCAGATTTTAAATATAGTTTATGATCTTTGATATAGAGTTCAGCATTTCCTCGACCGCAATAGATATCCTGATATAGCGCTTTGGCTTTTGCCTGTTCCATATCCGTAACAATAAATCGCACGCTTTTTCCTTCAGAGGAGACCTCGACTTTGATAATAACGCGACGATATTTATTCCAGCTTTTGGCTTTGTAACGCACGGAATGGAATAGAACCACTTTTCGTTGACAATGCTCATAGAGGCGAAAAGCACGTTCAATGGTGGATTGAGCTAACCTACGGAGTACGGCATTGCTTGTTAACCCACTAACAAACTGTACGTTATCTTGACCATCAATCCATTCCATAGTTTCAGGATAGGTAAAATGGCAATCGCCACGGTAAAGAATAATAGTATTAGGCCAGTGCTCTCTGAGTTTTTTAATTATTCGTTTTACTATGGCAAGGGTTTGTTTTCCGGTCATACGTTGCCCTGGTTTAAGAATGGTTGTAATCAGTTTACCACTTAACCCCTCGTAGACGTGAAGTGGCATATAACAGGTATCATTGAAATAGGCATTGAATAAAGCTAATTGTTGGTTACCATATGCTTTGTCTTCGGTATCGTCAAAATCTATTATAATAACTTTTGGCTCTTTCTCATATGATTCAATAAACTTTTCACCAAAAGCATAAGCTATGCGGTAGATGTCCTTTATTGAAATGGCATTTTCAAATCGACTCATTGTCGGCTGACTAGCCAGATCATTATCCGTTTCAGGATTTCTATCGGCCAATATCTTTAAAATGGGATCACCGCGTAATTCGTTACAATCATTAGCGTCTTCATATCCGGCAGCTATTTGTCCAACACGTTGCGTCATCATATCTTGGATAGTATGTTGAACGTATCTCTGATCGCGCTGATCCACTATTATATCAGACAATGATTCAATTATACCAACTTCTTGTTCGGCTCCTTTAAGCAATAATAAGCCAGCGTCTGATGTCAGTTCACCGCCTTCAAAATCGACCCTAACCGATTTTCCGTTTACGTCTGCTAATTTAATAATATTTGAGGTTGTTTGCGGTGCTATAATAGTTTTTACTTTTGGCAATTGAATATTACTTGAGGTTGTTTGGGGTGTTACAATAGTGTTTACTGTGCTATTTACCGTTAAAACTGAGTTCATGTTAAATTCCTCCAAATTATCAGTTATTAATCAACTGTAATATAAGAAATTATATGCGAAAAGTCCATGGAAATTTTACATGTTTATGAATAATCCAGGATATGGAGAATGAAGAATATAATGAAGCTGTTGAAAATTTTAAAAAAG
>CAZYTI010001080.1:0-2204 GCA_964650065.1 uncultured bacterium | reverse complement strand
TCCAATTCATAAATGAGGTATTTTTTCGATGAGCAAGGCCGCACAAGGGTTTTCGTCCGAGGCGTACTTCAGTACGTCGAGGGCGGAAACCCGCGGAGAACGCCGCTCATCGGGAAAATAGCCATTTATGGATGGAAATTAGGATAAGGAGGTGACGGCTATGAAACGTTTCATGGTTCCCAGAGTAGCGCATTGCAGCGACGGATGCCGATTAGGGTCCTGGGTAAGACGTTAAACTACCCCTTGCCTAATAGAGTTAAAACTCGATTAGGGGTTATTCGTTAATTGGTTGAGTGGTTAAATGGTCGAATTCTTAAAAAAGAAAGGTAATTAAATGCTAAAAGCAATGTTTGAAAAGATTAAACAAAATCCGTTTTTGGCTATGGTTCTCTGCTGCGGACTCCCATTGATCGCAATTTATGCGTTCTCTGCTCTAGGACTTCAAGGATTGCTGGGGAAGTAGGGGATATATGCCTTGATTTTGCTTTGCCCTTTAGCCCATATTTGGATGATGCGGGGGGATGATGCATCGGGACCCTGAAGATGACGGTGATCAACGCAGGATCAAAGAGATTGAACACAATTCATAGGTTTACTTTTCTTAATAAGTCCCAACTCTATCTCGGCGGGATTCTTTTTATCTCCCTTTAGACCTCCACGTTTTCAAGCCTGAATTTTCCTATAATTGGTTTCAAAACCCCGTCTAATGCCTCCCGCCTTGGCGGGATTGTGATCCGACTCAAAATCTTATCTCGCCATTGGCGAGACTCCGTTTTTTCACGTGTCCCGCCTAGCTCTATAAGCAGGCGAAGGCGGACCGGCTCATGTCCTCGATGACGGGATTTCGCTAAGCTCAACTTGTTCTCGAACATAATCCGAGGATTAATAACTTAAGTGAGATTGTAGATGGTGGCAGAAAAAGAAAAACCGATTAACCTTACCGCGGCATTTATCGTTTTTTTAGCGATCACTACCTTATTGGTCGTTTGGTCGCTGAAGCAAAACAATCCATTTTTCAATCTGCGAACCAGGTGCCGATAAGGGTTGGCCTGCCTGCACCTGACTTTACATTTCCCGGACTAGACAGGAAAAAGGTCAGCCTGTCCGACTACCGGGGCAAAGTAGTATTCGTCAATATTTGGGCTACCTGGTGTCCCCCCTGTGTTGAAGAAATGCCTTCAATGCAAAAGCTTTACCAGAAATTAAAAGGTGAGAACTTTGAAATTCTGGCGGTCAGCATTGATTCTAAGGGGGCCAAGGTTGTGGCTCCATTCATGAAAAAATACAAGCTGACTTTCCCGGCTTTGATCGATTCCATGGGGACGGTCAAGAGAATTTACAAGACTACCGGAGTACCTGAGAGCTACATCATCGATAAGGATGGAATCCTCGCCAAAAAAGTTATAGGTCCACTAGACTGGTCTCAGCCGGATATCTTGCGTTTATTCCGCGATTTGATTCAGAAGCCGCAAGCAAGTAAAGGATGATATGAATTTTAATAAAGTTAGATGAAAAAGATAAATATCTATTTTATAAGTGCGCCGGAGGCGGGCGTATGTAAAATCACGAAGCGATTTAATAACTTGATGTAGTCTGCCAAAACTGTTACCCTAAATGAGCGTAAACAAAACGGGAAGAATGCTTTATGTATTTAATTTGTCAGCCATTTGGGACATGAAAAAGACTCTTGTAAAATTGACCTTGCTTTTGATCCTTTTTAGCCTGATTGCATCATGTACCTACTCGAAATCAATGCAGCCTGAAACCAATCATGGGGCCGACCCGCTTTCTTTAATGATCCAATTCTACCGGGGGCCCTTGAATCATCTCTCTGCCGTCAGGTACGGCGAATGCCCCATGTATCCGTCGGACTCCGAATATAGCCTGCAAAGCATTAAAAAACACGGTATGTTGGCGGGATGGGTAATGTCAATGGACCGCTTGATGCGCTGCGGCCGCGATGAAACAAAATTATCACCGGAGGTCTTTGTTAACGGCAAATGGAAAACCTATGATCCGGTGGGAAAAAACGACTTCTGGTGGAGTGATAAATAGTGACCATCGTTTCCAGTTTAGCAATTTTACATGTTATGAAATCAACTGGTTATAAACATCAAAATCACAGGTCTAGGGTTTTTCGACAGTCTCAGCAGAACTGAACCGCTTCGCGGAAAGGCAACCCCACCGTTCTGGTCTATATTGAT
>CAZYTI010001079.1:0-2208 GCA_964650065.1 uncultured bacterium | reverse complement strand
AACATCGTTCTCTCCCGCCTCCCCATTGGTCACATAAGCACTTAAAATCTTTGCGCCCTTACCCAACCGAAAATAAGCAAGGGTACTGAGATCTTCGTATCCAGGCTCTAATGCCAGGGACAGTACATTCAGGTTACTCTGAAGTTCCATCGCCCGTTGTAGAATCGCCTTCGGGCCCGTTTCAGGGAAGTAGGATCCCTCTTCCGGTGCTTTCCCGCATGAGATTAGAAACAATAAAAATAGGATGAGTATCCAACACAGGGTGGCGTAACTGTTTTTAGCTCGTATCATGATTAAATGCTTTCCTCATTTTTATTCCGACTTGACTGAATCCCCTAAAAACGCTCTTTTCTTAAATAGAATCGGGGAATTTATTTTAATTTCAACACCTTCGCTTCGACGGCTCTATCTAGCAAATTTTCCACATCCTCCGGTTCAACTCTACTGTAATAAAACTCACCGGCAGCTAGGGCTTCCGCCTGAACTGCCCTGTAAATGTCGAGATAGCTGTTTTTTCCATCGACAAAATTAAACACCTCAAAAGCCATTAAACTGTGCAAACCTCGTGCTCCTCTCAGCCGATTTCTACCTGAGAAGTAGTCTGTCAAATTTTCGATGGTCCGGGGCACCTTATTCTGAAGGTTTCTCTCTTTGGATGTCAGGGAGAGAGTCGGGACCGAATTGGAACCGACGATTGATTTATAAAACGCGTCAAAATCCCGGATATATGTCTTCTTAAATCCGTTGAAATTTTTCTTCAATCCGTCGATTTTTCTTGCCGCTTCCTTGTCATCAAAAACAAACACACGGATGCTCTCCAGAGCCTTATCTTCTCGAATAAAGGCCTGTTCGATGACATTGCGAGCAGATTTGTAGGCATCCACAGCATCTTTGCTCCACATCTCAAGAACACATTTCCTGGCGGTGAGGGCATCTTTTGCGATCCTTTGAAGGCCCCGCATGTAAACCTCTGCAGAAAGTACAGGAACGTCCTTTGCTTCGGCATTGGCCAGATACCAGCTCGAGGCAGCCACGATAAATTCGTTGCGTTTAAGTTGGGTTTGGTCTACCTGCCATGCATCGTCATCTGTGGAATGGATGAAATCATCGGGCATATTGGTCAAAGTAACTCCGGGGACACCGATGACACTCTCGTTGAATACAAGATGGTCGGTACTGTCGAAATAGGGCACGATCATGGCTCCGTACCGCTCCCGGGTGCCGAGATGGGAGAAGATGGGCTTGGTATATGGCTGCTTTTGATTCGCACCCAGAGATGCCAGAAAATGGGTGTTCCCCAAAATGACATACTCTGCAATGTTCTCGACGACATCACTCAGATAGCTGGGGATAGAATGGGGCGTGCGAGTGATGTGCTGAATACGACTCCCTGCCGATTGTTTTGCGGCCACCATGTCCTGGTTGATATTCACCAGCATATTTTTACGATCCTCCGGATGATCCATAAAATACTGGTATTCCGAACTGATTTCTGTGACCCACCAGAAACGCAGATCGCGCAAAGGACGCTCGATACGTTCTTCATTCATCAGACGAATCCATGTCCGCCCGATGTCCAGTAGGCTCACACAACCAGAGCTGTTGTCATTGAAAGAGGGTTTCTCTTCCTGTAGATGCGCCGTAAGCACGATCTGCTGATCGTGATACTTGCTCCCCCGAATCCACCCTTCGATGTACTCCTGCCATCCCGGTTGAGTGATTTCTGCTTCTATATCGACTCTTACGACGACCTTCTCCTTCCTTATCATCTTCTTGAGCATCTCCCCTTTTCTGGGAGAAATCATGAAGCCAAATGTCCCTTCTTTTCTTCCATCCGAACTCTGAAAGGGAATTCGGGCCCAGGCCACCTGATCCGGTCTCTCCACCACATCGCTGGTGCGAGGGAATGTATGATAATAATATGAAATGATACCCAGTGCGCCCCGCTTCCATACTGCCGAACCCATGACAGCCGACGGGTTAGAAGATGTCAGCACGATTTTACCACTCACATTGAAGTCTTCATAGTCACTATCCCTCACACCTTCCCCCACATCCACCAATTCCGCCTGAACGTGGGTGGTCCGGGAATACATGGCAACAGCCAGTGGATATTCGGCATAACTGCCTAATTTCATTTCCTCGGGTTTTACGATCCACAACTCGCCGAATTTGCCCTGATAACCGGGCCTGTCCGACTTCTGTCGC
>CAZYTI010001078.1:0-2210 GCA_964650065.1 uncultured bacterium | reverse complement strand
GTTGCAGGACATCAGTTAGACAAACCCGAAGGGATAAAATGCGCTCGAAATATTTTGGATAATATAGCTGAAAATGCGATAAATAAAAAAAGTGGATTATTTTATGAAAATTACAACTTAAAAGAAAATAGCTGGACTACAAGGGGATGGTGGACTCCGCTGTTGGAAAATCCAGGCCATTCCGGTTATGTTAATGGCCATATTTGTCATTACCTTTTGAAAGGCTATTTGCTTGAAAAGCAAGTGGGGCAGAAAAAAAACTCTTGGCTTAATTCTGTAAAAAAAGTATTGGATCATGTAGCTGATGTTCAGGGTGAAGATGGGCATTTTGGTTATATCTATGATGAAAACGATGGAAGCATATTAGATCCTGTTGGTTTTGCAGGCTGTTGGTTTACCCCCGCCTTTGTGAATCTTTATAAAATAACCGGCGATGATAAATATCTTGATATTGCTGAAAAGGCCATGGATTTCTATCGAAAAGATGTCGAGGTTTTTCATGTTTACGGCTGTCCGCATGATATATGGAAAAGCCCTGACGAAGAAGGTATCCTTGCATGGATAGAAGCTGCTAAAATAATGCATCAGATCACCGGGCAGAAACAGTTTCTCAATGACCTCTTGATGGGGCTCGATTATGAATTCTCTTGGAAGTTCGCGTATAATGTGGTCAATGAAGTTGAACCGCTAAAGAGCATGAACTGGTGTTCTGCCGGCGGCTCTGTTACTTCGGTAAATAATTCTCATATTCATCCGATGGGAAGTGCCATAGCATCAGCTATTCTATACGCATACCAGCAGACAAAAGATGAATATCTCAAATCCCGCCTTATTGATACCGTTCGATGGACATTAACTATCTATCTTCATAATGATGGTGATTACGGCTGGGGCAAAAAAGGTTTGATAAATGAGCGGTTTTGCTATACCGATTCTTTGTTGCTGGAGAGGTTCCCGGATGGTTCGCCGGCTTCGACATGGTTCTGCGGACATAGCTGGGCATCCGGTGCGGTTCTTGAAGGTCTTACAGGTGATATACTTGAGATGGAAAAGAAAAATAAAAGCATGATTTTAGGATAAGAATATTCATTGTTTAGAAGTGAAAATTTTTATGATTCGTTTAGACATTTCAATTGCTGAAATTTTTGTTGAAAAATGAATGATCAAATAGTAAAAAAATTGTTTATTAAACACAGGGGCATCTTTATTTTAATAGTGGTGCTCATTATACTGAGTATCTTCAGCGCAGTCAGCGCTCTGTTCTGGGACCAGCCTGTTTTCACATGGCAAAGACAAAACCTGAATAATTTCCAAAAACCTCTACTCGTAAAAGGATTGGAGCAGTTGGGTAAGATATGCCAGCCTGTCTGGTTGCTGCTTTGTTGGGCGTTGTTATGTAATTGCCGAAAAAAAGTATTAATTGGTTTGATAGCGATTGTTCTGATAGTTTTTAGCGTCTTGCCTATAAAGTTGATAACACATCGACTGCGTCCTCGTGATATCATAAAAGACCGTGTCCCGGTTACAACTGTCGAAGGTATTTTTCATAGCTGGTCATTTCCATCCGGCGATACGGCTTCAGCTTTTGCGATTGCTGCGGCGATAGCCCCATTCTTAGGCTGGATCAGAAGAAACATTGTATTTGCCTTATCCATCTGTGTAGGAATATTTAGAATGGTTTCGTTTTCGCATTATCTTGCGGATGTCTTAGCCGGAGCGGTGTTAGGCATTATAGTCGGTTATATATCTTTCAGATTAATTATTTCAAAGCCGGCCCTGAGGAAAAAATTACTGCAATTTTTAAGTCGAAGGAATATATTAGCCGGAATTATAATAATCCCTGTGATAATAGCACTGTCTGAAGGAACTGGCGATTTGTTGGTATTCTTAATATTTTATCCCCCTCTGGTAATTATTTTGTACCTGTTATTCAATTTTAAAAAGCTGAATTTATTATCCAAAGCAGCTTTCTCAAAGCCCTGAAAAAAAACCAAAAAACAGTTTTTATGACTTTTGACAGCCAAGCTACAAGATATAATTTGTCGTAAAACTGACAAAAATCACGAATTTTGAACTGAAATCTTTTTTTTTTACATTCTTTATAAGACTATATTATAAAAGTTTTTCAGGGGTTCTTGAAATTTATCCAAACAAATGATATAATCACGCCCTGATTTTACTTTTGGGTTAGACAATATAAGGGTGGAATA
>CAZYTI010001077.1:0-2210 GCA_964650065.1 uncultured bacterium | reverse complement strand
ATGATGTCAAGACGTTGAATGATATTTTATTCTATGAAACCACATCGATTGCTATTCTTGGTAAGGGGGAAGATCTTTCGGGATTTGTGTACCACACACCGGCCCAGGAATTTCAGGTCACATATTGGCAATTTGATGCCAAAGAAGAAAGAGCGATAGTGAGAGGAGACTCCCCGAATATCATCTTGATTACCAGGGGTGAAGTCCGTCTAAGCTGGAAGCATGAATTCGGAGAAAAAGAAGCATTTTTTAAGAAAGGACAATCAATCCTAGTTCCGGCCACGATGAAAGCTTTTACCCTAAGCGCAGAATCTCCCGCACAACTGTTTAGAGTGGAAGTGCCCTAGTCAAATGGCCTCATTATATCGCTGATTTTAATTTTTCCCTTGACTTATTGGAGTAAAACCCTTATCATTTAATGGTTTGGGTCTGAGTCGTCCATTTAGAATCATAGATGATCTCAGAGATCATACGCAGTAACACCTCTTCTTGTTAATTAAATCAAGAATTCCATCCAAATCGGTACATAAATTTTATTAAGAGGAAGCCTCATTCGATTGTAACGATTGAATATATTTAATTTAGGTATTTATTAAATAAGGGAGGGTTCTATGAGCAGAGTTCCCACAATAACGAAGAAAGAGGTTGCAAAACGCACAGCCAAACTGGTTGGAGAGAAAATCTACATCACCGAGAAACTTGTAGATGGTGTCTTTACAGCACTACGGCAATTTATGTCAGAGGCAGATCCCGAGGTACGCATCGAGATTCGAGATTTTGGTGTGTTTGAAGTGAAAAAGACGAAACCGAAACCCAAGGCCCGAAATCCCAAGACAGGAGAAATCATATACGTGCCCGCCAGGAGAAAGACCCATTTCAAGGCAGGCAGGTTATTAAAGGAAGTTTTAAAGAAACCCATGGAATAAAAAGCACCATTGGGATTTCAAATTTGTTTCTTGGTTTGAGACTGAGTGAAATTTTTCTCCTCAAAACGTGAATGATCATCGCTTATCAGTGACTGTCTTGAAATTAATCCATAAATTTTCCTGAGGATGTAGCGGTACAGGTCGTCATGTAAAATTAAAATCGACCTTCGTCTTGGAGAGCATCGGATTTTATTCAGATGTTTTTGGAGGTATGAAATGGAACAGGGTAGTAGTGGTAATGCTTCTGACCCGACAGGGAAAAGGAGTGATAAGGAAAAGCGTGTCCAACGAAGGGATATTTTAAAGGGGTTGGCCACGTTACCTGTTTTGGGAGGCTTTATTTACGGGTTATTCAAGAAAAAATCCCTGGATCACAAAAGAAAAAAGGCGATTCTTGCCGAATTAGGGATAGGCGAATCAGCACCAGCTGTTCTACCGAAAACGACAATGAAAAATCCGGGCCAACTCATCCGATTGGGTATCATTGGATTTGGTGTGCGGGGAGAACAATTGGCAAGGGCGGCAGGGTTCGCTCATCCCGAATGGATTGAGGAGAGAAAACGGGCGGCCCAACAAGCCGCCAAGGAAGGTCAAATTAATAGAGGCCTGGAAGATTGGTTCAATCAAGACAATTTAAACGTCGCCATTACCGGGATCTGTGAAGTGTTCGACATGAGGGCCGAAAAGGGAATCGAGACATCAAAAAATGATTTTGGTCCAGGATCTGGTTCAGGGCCATTGCCGGGTGCAAAGCGGTTCAGAAATTATCAGGACATGCTTCAAAGTAATGAGGTCGATGCAGTGATGATCTCCACACCGGATCATCTTCACGCTCAGATCACGATTGATGCCGTAAAATCGGGTAAGCACGTCTATTGTGAAAAGTGTATGACCCGGACCGAGGAGGAAGTCTACCGTGTTGTCGATACTGTGAAAAAGGGTCATGTCGTGTTTCAGTTGGGCCATCAGTATCCCCAGACGGCGGCGTATTTCAAGGCCAAGGAAATCGTGGATAAAAATATTTTAGGAAAGATCACCCTGGTAGAAACCACCTCCAACCGCAATACACCTCACGGTGCATGGATCAGACATTTGGATGCCAAAGGAAATCCAAGACCGGGTGGTCCGGATTCCATCGATTGGAAGCAATGGCTGGGTTCGAGACCTAAAGTACCATTCAGTATCGAGCGGTATTACAATTGGACTCTATGGTGGGATTATTCCACCGGTCTCAGTCGTCAACTTCTTGGGCATGAATACGATGCCGTGAACCAGCTGCTGCAC
>CAZYTI010001076.1:0-2210 GCA_964650065.1 uncultured bacterium | reverse complement strand
AGCCCTTTAGACGATTGAAAGAAAATGTCTCGCTCTCGTGCAGCCTGGCTGAGGAAATAATCGGAGGAGTTGGAGGAGACTCGGAGCCGAGACTGCCGTTTCACCTCTCCCGGGGGGTTCAGCGTCCTTACTCAGAATGGTGTGATTGAAGTTGCTATATTTCAGTGGACACAGAGTTAAGATTTTTTTATCTTAATAACAGAAGGAGGTGTCCACATGGATTATTCAAGAACCAGACGACGGTTTACAAGAGAATTTAAAGAGGAGGCCGTCCAGTTAGTGGTATCACAAGGCAAGGTCGCCAAGGAGGTCGCTGACAATTTGGGCGTCCATGCCAATGTCCTCAATCGATGGGTCCGTGAATACAGAGAAGATCCTCTATGCTCTTTTCCCGGTAACGGGAATTTAAAAGCGCCTGAAGAAGAAGTTCGTCAACTCCGGAAACAGTTGGCTGACACCCAAATGGAGCGAGATATATTAAAAAAAGCCTTGGCCATTTTCTCAAGACCGTCCCGATGAAATTCGAATACATTCAAACTCATCAACATCAGTTTCCATTGGAGAAAATGTGCCTTACACTTCAAGTCAGTCGGGCCGGCTACTATGCCTGGACAAAACGTCCTCCCAGTCAACGAGAGAAAGAAAACATGAAACTGCTCAAGAGAATCAAAGAGATCCATACTGAAACCGACAAGACCTACGGCAGTCCCCGGATTACAGATACGCTAAGGGATGAAGGTCATAAAGTCAGCCGTCCTCGTGTGGCCAGGCTTATGCGCAGGCACGGTATCTACGCTAAGACGTACCGAAAGTTCAAAGTGACTACCGATAGCAACCATAAGTATCCTATCTCACCGAATCTTTTGAATCAGAATTTTACGGCAGATCAGCCCGGAAAGATCTGGACTTCGGATATCACGTATATCGAGACCGGTGAAGGCTGGCTCTTTCTGACGGTGGTTGAGGATCTTTTTAACCGCCAAATAGTTGGTTGGGCCATGGAGGATCGGCTTACCGCTTCGGCTACAACCCTGCTTGCACTCCAGCATGCTTGTAGCCGTTTTCATCCTGACCCAGGTCTAATATTCCATTCCGATCGCGGAATTCAATATGCGTGTAACGATTTCAAAGAACAATTATCAAAACATCGAATGATCCAGAGTATGTCAGGAAAAGGCAATTGTTATGACAACGCTGTGACTGAAAGTTTTTTCAGTACCTTGAAAAAGGAGCTTGTTTATCATCGCAAGTACAAGACTCGCTTTGAAGCTCGGCAATCCATTTTTCAGTATATTGAAATGTTTTATAATCGAAAAAGGAAACATTCATCATTGGGTAATGTATCTCCAGAAGAATTCGCTAAACTGAAAATGGCCGCATAAACTTAACTCTGTGTCCATTTTTTTGTTGCAATTCCAGATTTCTAATAAGAGGTTTAGATAAACATAAGATATTTAGGAGAAGAACGCAAGGGGAAATTTTGAAAATGCCTAGAGTGACTTAAGTTTGAAATGTCTGAAGTTTGAAAAATGACGAGAATGAGATGTGCGGTATCCACTTTTGTCTGCCCGGACAATATTCCGGTCGACAACAGACCTTCAATCAATATTCTATTGAACCCTCTCAATCGTCAAACGATCCAAATACATCGACGCCCCAACGATGCCTCCTATCATGATCTCTAATCGCAATTGCTTCCCTGAGGGGCATAGAAGAATTCCTTCCGACTCATAATGTTTCCATTCATTTCCCTGGAGCGTAATCGAAATACTTTGAAGACTTTCTGCTTCATCAATGGCACTGAGTATGAGCACACCGGATTGGTGCTCTTCTCTGACCTTGCCCCAACAGCTCAACTTCAGGGATGTGGTATGCTCCAATTTCGGGAAAGTAATAGAGGCCGTGGGCTGTATACATCCCCCTCCGATGAGGAGAGACTTATCACCCCCGTGGGGAGCAGGCTCCTCAACAAACATTTCAGGCATAATGCCCTGCCAATCGTCTGCATCCTCCGTCGACTCAAAAGAATTGAAGTAAAAGACACCCAAAATTGAATCGGGCCCCACAATACTGATCCTTTTACACGTACTAAAGGATTGAATGAGCAACATATAAAGAATAAATTTAAAATATTTCATTACATCTCCCAGAACTCGTTCGAATATCCTATTACTATGATTTCATCTGATTCAATTAATTGTTATATTTGA
>CAZYTI010001075.1:0-2212 GCA_964650065.1 uncultured bacterium | reverse complement strand
GGTTATGAGGAAGACGAGAGAGGATATATCGCGAAATGTCATCTCTGTCTGGATATTCGGAGGCACCTGGTTCGCCGGGGTGTCACGTTTCAGGAGTTAGCACCATTGGAATTCTATGAGAATTTGTAGTATTAACAGGCTAAGCTTCGTCTCAAACGATACTGGTTACTGGCTACTGGCTCCTTGTTACTGGCTACTAGCTCCTGTTATCTGGTTATAATATAGAAACTTTTTGGTGTGTCCACAAGAGCGGGAGAAGATAAACCAGTAACCAGCAACCAGTGACCAGAAACCAGTAGCCAGCAGCCAGTTACCAGAAACCAGTAGCCAGCAGCCAGTTACCAGAAACCAGAAACATCATCACTCTATCACTATTTATACTTATAGAAACTTGACTCAAAATTCAGGTCGATATCTTGATAAAAGGATTACGATGAGCCGAGATAAAGAATCATTGGAAGAGATTATCAATCGAGAGTTGGTTTATCAGGGAAATTACCTAAATCTGGAAAAATTGACTATCCGGCTGCCCGATGGGAGGACTGGGAAACGGGAGATTGTGCGAGTCGGGGACGCAGTCGCCGTGTTACCCCTGGATGAAAAAGGGAATGTCCATCTGGTCAGGCAGCACAGACCTGCCATCGGTAGAACCATTTTGGAGATACCCGCCGGTATTATAGATGAGAATGAGGCCCTCGAGGATGCAGCCACCCGGGAATGCGAAGAGGAGACAGGGTATCGTCCGGCGAAGTTGAAAGCGCTCATCACCTATGCTCACGCCGAAGGGTATTCCTCCGGATTCATCACCCTTTTTTTGGGTACCGAACTGGAAAATACGGGCAATATTCACCTGGACGCCACGGAATACGTCGAATCCGTCTCCATGCCTTTTGGGGAACTCCTTAAGAGGGTGAAGGACAATCAATTTATCGATTCAAAAACCATTCTCAGTACGCTTCTTTCGGAGAAATTGTTCTCCGGATAAAATCCATAATTTATTCATTCTAAAACGTAGAAAAAATACTTGACATTTTAAAATGGATATTGTATATTCAGGTATTATTCATTCTATAATAAAGAAAAAATCGAATGAGAGGAACTGTATGGCTGTATTATCCAAACAGGAAGAACACATACTCCTGGCTGTCTGGAGATTGGGGGAAGAAGCCTACGGTGTTCCCATCAGAAAATATCTGAAGGAAGTCACCGCGCAAAATATTTCCATCGGGGGTATCTACGTGCCGCTGGATCGCCTGGTCCGAAAGGGATTCCTTGAGGCGTACCAGAGCGATCCCAAACCCGAGCGAGGGGGCATGAGCCGCAGGTATTACAGGCTTACGGCCGATGGGATCAAGATATTAGAAAAAGCCCGTCAAGTACACGATCAATTGTGGAAGGGACTTAGCCGGTTGTCTGTGGATACAGGGTGAGTGCATTGCATAAAAATCGACAGAAACCTCTGCGAATTGCAAAATGGTTGTTGGCTTTAATGCTGCGAAAGCAGGATTACCATGCCATTATTGGGGATTTTGAGGAAACCTTTGATGAAATCTTCATGGAGAAAGGTCGGCTTCGTGCCAAGTTGTGGTATTGGGGGCATATCGTTCAATGCATACCCTCGTTTTTTATAAAAACCAATTATTGGGGATGGACCATGTTTAATAATTATTTAAAAGTTGCTCTGAGAAATATTAACCGCGAAAAAGTTTATTCTTTTATTAACATTTTTGGTCTTGCTGTTGGGATTGCTTGTACTTTCTTGATTTTTCTGTTTGTATGGGATGAAACCAGTTTTGATCATTTTCATCGAGATGTGGATAGTATATTTCGATTGAATATGATATGCTCCGATGTTCATCTCGGAATCATTTATGGACCCATCGCTTCGGCAATTGAGGAGGAGTTATCAGAAATCAGGGCTTCCACCCGTTTATATAACCATACCGATGTGGTTTATGCCAATGGACAGTCTTACAAGGAAGAAATTACATTCGTCGATGGTGATTTCTTTAATGTGTTTTCTTTTCCTCTTCTGTTTGGCGATCCTGATCACGTATTCGGGCAAAAGTATTCGGTTGTACTTTCTCATGAATTGGCAACCAAATATTTTGGTGATCAAAATCCGCTTGGTGAGAAAATCTCAATAAAACTTGAAGAGTCGTTTCATGATTTTTATATCAGCGGAGGGACCGATAAAATAGATCATAAGTCG
>CAZYTI010001074.1:0-2212 GCA_964650065.1 uncultured bacterium | reverse complement strand
CCTCTGCTCTTATACGTGCTTCCAGGGGATGTCCATGGAACAAATGCCTCTTTTGCACGATGTACAAGAACCTCAACTTCAAACCTAAATCAGTCGAGGAAATAAAAAAAGACGTTGATACTGCAGCAAAGATCTATAACGGTGCTAGGACAGTATTTATTGCTGATTCGGATAGCCTTGTTATGAAAAACATCGAGGAGGTCGTTCGATACATAAAACAGGGCTTTCCAGATGCTGAGAGATTCACCTCCTACGCCAGGGCCAGGACCTTGATGAAACTGGGTGTAGAACGTCTAAGAAAAATAAAGGAGGCTGGTCTTACAAGAGTGCACGTTGGTTTGGAATCGGGAGACAGGGAAACCCTGGAATTCATGTGTAAGGGTTCAACACCTGAAGAGATGATAGCAGGAGGCAAAGTTGCAAAAAAAGCTGGGTTACAGATTTCCTTTTACGTGCTTGTTGGTGCTGGAGGAGCGGGCAGGTCACAAGAGCATGCCATCGAATCGGCAAGGGTATGTAACGAGGTAAATCCCGACTTCATCAGGCTCAGGACGCTGGTAGTCCAGCACGGTTCCCTGTTAAGAAAGGAAAAAGATTCCGGCAACTATGAACCTACATCACCCATTGAGAAATTGCAGGAAGTCAAGATGCTGATCGAGAACCTTGAAGTAAACGATTGTGAATTTGCCTCGGATCATTTCGCTAATTATATCTGGTTGGATAATAAGGTAATTTATGACGGTGTTTCTGGAATGCTTCCTCAAGATAAACAGAAGATGCTTGATACATTGAACCACACCTTAGATGTCCTTAATACGGCTGAAGATGAGGTGGTAGATGCGACTATTCTATACGAAAGAGGAGCTATCCACTCACTATAAAAAGCAAAAAAGTGAGATCACTCAGCCACCACTGACAGGAACAAAAAATAAGAGCTCGTCACCATTTTTGAGCTCTGTATTGGTACCATCTAACGCGGATATAGTTTTGTCATTAACGAAAATACATAAATAGTCTGTTAGTTCGTGAGCATTTTTATAAAATTCTTCCTTTAATTTTGGGTATCTGTCAACTAGATACTTAATTAGGTCATCAAGAGTGATGCCTTTAAAATCTAGCTCTAACTCCTTTTTCCCAATTATATCTGAAAAAGGTTTAAGGATCTTGATCTTAAGTTTCATTGAACGTACGCTCCTGAGATTAGAGGGTTTTTTCAATCGGTATTTTCATTTGTCTCACCATCAACATCCACTCGACCTCCTCAGACCCTCTTATCACAGGCAATCAATTCAGGCCGGGACGCGGAACGAACAACTTTGTCACCGATTGTAAATATGGCAAAAATTGCCTCTATTTATAGTTTTCTTTCATGCTGGCAGTGTGTCTTAGTTGTGCTTTCCGAGACGACTTATTTCCAGACAGGAGAGAACACATCCTGCCCAAAGATCCATCTTCATCAGCAATGCTGTTTTCACAGACCAACCTCCTTTTCCTTAAATAATTCAGGAACCTTTATCGCTTCAACACCACCTGGAAATAGTTGATCGTGCCTTAATTGTGGAACAATGGAACGGATAATATGAAAAGAGATGGAGGCTATCAAAAGACGGGTCCATCAAAAACTCCTCAGAATTCGGGAGCACCACCCTACCAACAAACGCTCTTTTTTTGATAGCGCCGGATTATTGAATAGCAAAAACAACGAGAACCTCATATTATGACCAGATGGAATCTTGTATCCTCTTTCCGTAAGAAGAGATAGAGAAAGATATGGTGCAGGGAGGTGTCTGCTTGTCTGTCTGCCTGATTTTCAGTCACGCAACACCAACCCCCTCCACCCCCCACCCTCTGTGCCATCGGTGTACTCTGTGGTTGGTTTTCTCAGCCTTCATATCATAAACATTTATAAAGTATTTGAAGTTGCGCTGGCCCATGAGCCTACCAGAGTTACCGTTTTCCCTCTCCAGCACGATGGTCCTGATCATTGCCATCTGGATAGCCACAGCCATCTTCGTCCGGTATTTCGGGCATCTCATCAATAAGATGGACAAGATGAGCCGCCTTTTCGATATCGACAAACGCACCTTCAAGACCATTGACCGGATATTTGACACCATCGCAGTCATCCTTGCCATATCCCTCTCCCTGAGCGTGCTTGGCATCAGCGGTGTGCTCTACACCACCCTCACCGCCTTCGGGGTCATCGGGCTCA
>CAZYTI010001073.1:1123-2212 GCA_964650065.1 uncultured bacterium | reverse complement strand
ACTTGTGAGAAGCGATCTGGTTCTGTATCTTCTGCAAAATCCATCCGGTAACGAGTTTCAATCCTGCTTCTGTCTCGGAAATCTCGAGCTGACGTCTTCGTATAAGTGTCGTGGAACCCAGTTTGGACTGCCAAACCCTTCCATAAGGATGACCGAACTTGTCGAGAAAAATAACATCGATGTTGTTCTGCATGGCCAGTTCGATAGCATCCGTGGAAAAGGCCGCCCCCGTTGTCACAAGGATGGACTGTACTTTCTTGGATGATACGAGGTTTTTCTCTTCGCCTATCTTTACGTGGAAGCATTCACCTTTTTTAGACAGGTAGGCACCGGGTGTATTCAAGACGAGCTGCATATGTTTTCCCTCTATTAAAGATTCTATCTTTTGAAAATATGGAATCTTTCTTTATCTTTTAATAATCCTCTCCAATACTTCCGGGTTTGAAATACGATTTCAAAGACGCGAGAAATGGTCCCCTGTTTTCTTTAATTGCCTTCAATTGTTTCTCTGTATCAGGCAGGTAGTTTTTCTCTAAAAGAAACTGATAGAAGCATTCCAGAGCCCGGGGCATGGCGCTAATGACGATGGGTTTTGCGAATGCCTTTCGCAGCCAGAAATCATGCATGAAGTGTTCAATTGCAACCGGCTCTGCCTCGGCAAGAGGCATACACTCATATCCATGGAAATAGTCCAGCAAACGGCCGGCTGCAAACACAAAGTCTCCAGCTGCATCGGATGCTACGCCCTTCTGCCCACACCATTTCTTGAAGATATTCAGCAATGCCTCCTCGGATTTTATCAGTTCTTTTTCAAAAGCATTCCGGTCATCTTCCATTACCAGACGCTCTTCAACCTGATAAAACCTTTGTATCACTCTTTTTTCTTCCGGTTCGGGTGGGATGATTTCCGTTTTCAAAACAGCTTTGGATTCATCGAAAAGCTCGATCTTTTCGGGCGGATCGATGACGCGTACCTTGATGGCCATCGGCGGGTCTGTCATCAGCATCGGAAACATCCGGCCGTGCCGGTCTAACATCATGTCGATCAGCTTGTCGTCGATCCAGTCAGGATGCATGGATTTGAGTTGT
>CAZYTI010001073.1:0-1111 GCA_964650065.1 uncultured bacterium | reverse complement strand
GAGGGATCATCAGTAAGCGCCATATTCCATAGCAGTCCCGTCACCTGGAGAATCTCGTTCATCATTTTTTCGTCGGACTCGTCTCCCCGGATGTCGATTAATGCCTGGCCGTACTCCATCATCGCCTGGGCCGGGCCTACGATGTGGTAACCGCTTCCTGCTTCCGCCTGAGAAGAGGAGGCCGAGCCGTTCTCCGTTGGTACGTTCCGCAACCCGGCACTCCGTTTCTGCCGTTTGGAATGATAGTATTTCGTTTTCCGCTTTACCTTTTTCTTTTTCCTCTTCGGCACGTCGGCCACCTCCCGAATTTATTTATTCCATTAAAGACCTTATCCGGAATTCACCCTTATAGGATTTCATGGAAAGTTAATGAAAGGCTAAAGCCTGAATTCCGTTCCCCACCGGAATTCACCCTTCAGGATTTCATCGAGCAATCATAAACTGTTTGCACATTAAAAATCACCATCCTGTGTTACTGTAAAATCAATAACCGGATGATCGAAAAAACAGGATTGGATCCATTCCTCACTTTTCTTCTCACACCAATATTGATAACTGGAGAAGAGATATTCACCCATTTCTTTGACATATCCATGTTTCACCGGATTGTGGTGTATATAATTGAAATGTACATAAAAATCATGTTCATTTCGGATACCATGATCCCAATAGTTTTGAAATATTTTTCGTCCCCTGCGATGTTCAAGATTATTGATTTTGAAAGAGCATTGACCATGAATGAACTGTATCACTTTTGATAAGTCGCTGCCAAGTCTCGTCTTAAACTCAATGTGATAATGATTGTTTAAAATTACCCAGGCATACATTTTATATTGATATTTTAAAAGAATCCCGTTCATGATGTCTAAAAGTAATTGCTTCTTCGCATCAGTATTCAAAATATGTTGTGCCCCATAAACACGAGCCGTCAAAAAATATACGGTATCATCAAGGTAAAGATGTGGAGGGTGGTGTTTTTTAGTCATGGTTTTTCCCAAGACATTACCCGGAATTCACCCTTTAGGGTTTCATGCAAAGCCAATGAAAGGCTGAAGCCTGAATTCCGTTTCCCTCCGGAATTCACCCTTCAGGGTTTCATATAAAATTTTAG
>CAZYTI010001072.1:0-2219 GCA_964650065.1 uncultured bacterium | reverse complement strand
GAGGTTCCAAAACACCTAATCAAACCAGTTTGCAGCTAGTCCCGCAAAGTCAACCAGATTGACTATTTCGTCTCCACACTCAGGAGATATATCAGCAGTAACGCCTTCGGTGTTCAACCATTCACCGGTCAGCGTTGCCAAATCCACAGTATCCACACTACCATCACGGCTGAAATCCGCTATGTTGAATACTTGTTCATAGAGGGACCTTATTTCCCAACAAGATAATTCCCGGTTGTAAATACGGATGTCGTCGAGAACACCGCGGTAATGATATGTGTTCAGGACTCCTTCCCTACCTATCTCCAAGTTCTCTGGGTAGGATTGGTCCACAGATGACAGATGTGAGATATCAGCACTATCGACTTCACGCCCATCAACGTAGAGTATGCCCAGGCCATCTCTATCAACTGTTGCCGCCACGTGATGCCAAGCACCATCATCGTAGTCATTATCAGAGTAGAGTTTGAACAGTTCAGCTTCACCGTGTTCTCCCCCAATCCAGACACCGGCTTGCCCCTCGTAATTTGGGTCACGTATTCCTCTAACCATTAGTGCATAGCCAAGGGACCGCTTCTTAATATTACCATCCTCGGGATTCAGTTTTGCCAGTATTGTCCCCTGATAATTTGTTTGACCTGGTTCAGCTTTTATCCACGCTAGAAGGGAGAAATCTTGATTAGGCCCGAAGTTTAGAGATGGCGTGTCGGGTACTCTCACATAGTCATTCAAACCATCAAAGTGCAGAGCCTGGCCAGAAACTCCCCCCGTCGCAATTGCCCCATGTATTGTTCCATTGTTCCCATTGCCGGAATTATCCGTTGCCGTACCGTCATCAAAGCTCCAGTGCCCGACTAGTCCGTCACTCAAGTCGGCGAACAATACAGAGGAGCTCAGCAAGGCCAACAGTGCATAAAATGTTACGATGTTATATGAAACTTTCCTATCCATTTTTCCTTCCCTCCTGATCAAGAATGCCATGGATTACATACTCTTCACTCCTGCCACAACCACTTCTGCACTAATCCCGAGAAGTCAAGTAAATCCACATCATTGTCATTATCACCGTCATAACGTTCTCTGTGTTCTAAGACAATCACTGCATCACCACCCGCATAACCGTCTTCATCACCGTCAATCGGATTGCCAGTGTCGGCACTTACAACGGTATCCTTAACAGTTATCGTATATCTATCATTCAGCAGTGGCATACCGAAGGCAATAATCATAAACGGTGAATCATAGCCGGTAACACTGAAAGGTACGGGTGTTTCATCTTCATTTATCACCGTGAAATCCGAGTCTTCAAACTGTAATCTTTCGTTCCATAGAATGCTGGTGGTTTCAATGCCAGACTCGCCCGTGAAGACATCGTCTGCTGGAACCTTTGGCTCCTGCATCACCACCCTGGGGCCCACCTGTGTGCTGATGGAGGTAATCCGGTAAACTCCGTTTGTATCCGAAACATAAAGAAACTCACCATCGTCAGAGATTGTTATAGACCACATATTATAGAAACCCGACGCAAAGGTTGCTTGGGTGCCGTCCGGTTCGACCGTCAATACGGAATTGCTAACCGCTTCGCAGGCGTACAGCTTTTCGCCGAAAGAACCTCCGTTGCTGTATTCCAAACCTCGAAAGTTCTTGACATTCCAATCATAAGTCGGGGTGAGATTGGACCAAGACATGTTCGGGTGCAGAAAGTAGATTCCCCCCTTGAAGTTAGTGTTGTGATCTGAGTCGGAGATTGTCAACAAATTCCCGTACTTCCCTGTGGGGTCAAATTCCATACCTGTGAAGTCTAGGTCTGTCCTCCCGCTGGGCATATCCAAGTTCTGTGCCAGTTTGGTTAGAGTGTAATCACTATTCGCTCGGTAGTAGCTCGTCCCGTGTGACGCATCTCCGTCGAGCAGATAGATGCCCGCGATATAAGAAGGATCATTGCTTATCGCCATTTCAAACCCCAGTGAATTGCTGGAGCCGCCTACCGATGCTTTTTGGATCACCTGTCCGTCTGGTTCAACGCGATATATCCTTGCCCGACGATATAATGGATCCACCATATATGACATGCTGATGTGCATGCGGTGATCATATAGCCCTGATTCGTCGAAACAAACCGACTGGATGTTTGCATCGTCAGGCATGTCAGTCCTGGTCGTAAAAGGCTCGACGATTCCCTGTGTAATTCGCACCACACATAGGATATTGTTGCTGAC
>CAZYTI010001071.1:0-2221 GCA_964650065.1 uncultured bacterium | reverse complement strand
GACGATATGTGAAAATAAGCATTATTTTAGAGCCGGCGATGCTTTCAAAGAGATCTTTTAGCACTTCCTCTGACGTTTTGTCCATCCAGTGCAGGTCCTCTATGATTAATACGGTGGGCCTGACCTCAGATCCTTTGAGCGTAATCTGCTTTATTGCAGAAATAAATCGACGCTTTCTTTCTTCAGGGCTCAAAGTTGAATCTATACCGCTGTCCCTGACCTTCAACAGCTCCAACAGGTAGGGCAAAGAAGGGATTTGATCGCCATTCACCGATTTCAGTGCATGACGGACTTTTTCTTTAATTTGAAATTCACTGTCACCCTCTGAGATGTTGAAATGGGATTTCAGCACATCAACGATGGGATGGTAGGCTTCATTCTGACTGTAGGAAAGACACCTGCCTTCCCTTATTGAAACATTCTCATTGGCTAAATATTTTCTTAATTCATATACCAGCCTAGTTTTCCCCACACCGGCCTCCGCCACAATGGAAAACGCCTGCCCACGTCCTTGCTTTGCCCGCTCATATCCATCAATCAACAATTCCAGTTCCCGCTGCCTGCCCACAAATGCAGATAAACCGCGTTCGGCATTAACCTCGAACCTGGTGCTCCGGGTACTGGGGGCAATCACCTGATAGACTGAAACCAGTTGTTCCAACCCCTTGACCGGCTTTTCACCCAAGGATTCAAACCGGAAAAAGCCTTCGGCTAATTTGAATGTATCGTCTGTTACATAAGTTGTGCCTGGCTCTGCCAGCGTCTGCATTCTTGAGGCGATATTTACGGTCTCACCGACTGCCTTGAACTCCACCCTTAGATCATTTCCCAAAGTTCCTACAACAACAGGCCCTGTGTGAATCCCGACGCGCATTCTGATTGGTGACCAGAGTCCTTCGAGTTTTTTAACATCGTTGAACTTTGTGATTTCTCGGTGAATGACTAAGGCTGATTGGATAGCCCGCTGCTGAGCATTTTCCAGGGCAATGGGAGCACCGAATAACGCCATGATCCCGTCTCCAGTCATTTCATTGACCGTCCCCTCATATTCATGGACCTTGTGAATGAGGATTTCATATATTTGATCCATGATGTTGTAAGCTTCTTCAGGACCAAGTTTTTCAATCAGGGGGGTTGAACCTTCCATGTCACAGAACATGACTGTAACTTGTTTGCGTTCACCTTCTATTTTGTCTCTTCGGGACAATATTTTATCAGTGAGGCCTTTAGGAAGGTATTTTTGAATTTTTTCTATTTTATCATCGATAGAAAGCTCTTTAGGAATTGGTTCGGAGGACTGTAATAGGTTATAACCACATTCGTTGCAGAATTTTGCTTTTATGGGTAAAAATTTCCCGCATTGAGGACAAGCAAGTTCTATCTTTTGTCCACATTCAAGGCAAAACTTAGAGTCATCAGGATTCTCAAATTGGCATTTCTGGCATTTCATTTAATATGCCTCGCTGTATTACTTGAAAGAATCAGCACTGGGTCCATGAATCATATCTGACATTTATTTTCATTTTAAAAGTTACAGATATGGTCTTTTTGTGATCCTTTTAAATATATTCAGGGTCCATAATTATGTTTTAAGGCCTCAGCTTTTTCGATGAATGGTTTCATCTTCATTTCTATGAATTCCTTATTAGCAAAATCTATATTTTTTATAGCTTCATCCTTTTCATCTGGGAAATGTTTAAGTTGAAGCTCCGCCAGCTGATAAAGGGATATAGCGAGTTCGGGACGAAATCGCATATTAGCAGTTACTTTTATTGCATCCAAATAATGTCGCTTTGCATCATCAGGCTTACCCAGCATAGCTGCGGCAGTCCCTTTATGACGGTCTGCTGAAGTCGTGAGCCATATTGCAGAGGTCTTTAAATTACTTTGAGATAGCCTTTGATACAAACCTTCTATTAGATCATAGCGCTCAAGTATTATAGCTGCTTCCAAAGCCAGAACATCCCGCCACGTAGATAGTGTAGGTTTTGTAAGATCAGGAGGCATTAAAAAAAGCTTTAAAATTTCCTCGGTTTCCTTATACCAACCAAGATAGGCTAATATATTTGGGAAGGTCATGGTGACTTTTAATTCCTTAAAAAAGTTCTCTATCTTTTCGATTTGCCCTAAATAGATTAATGGTCTCATAACGGTGGCGTTATATGATACAAAAGCGAATATTTTAAGACTATATTGATTACCAATTTTCAATATTTCTTCT
>CAZYTI010001070.1:0-2221 GCA_964650065.1 uncultured bacterium | reverse complement strand
CTGTATGGAAAATGGGGGGATTAGATCGCTTCCTTCTTTCATTTTCTGCAATAATCTGTTGTTGTTTTCATCAATGGTCATCGGTGTAATAACGATGAAACCTTGTTGAAGATAGAATTCATCATTTTTGATTTCTTGATGATTTGGACTTTCAACGTCTCCCGATACCCACATGGTTGTATTTTCAGGTACTTGAGGTTCTCCTCCATAAATTTGCTTAAAACGGAGTAATTTCGGTTCGTCAAATGAAGTTTTTCTTTCGGCCACTCGAGCACCTTTAATATCTTCGAAAGGTATTGAGGGAAATCCGACAGTTAGATAACTGTTTTTTTCCATTTCATCAAGTAAGCCGGAGGAAATAAACGCTTTTATCCATCTGGGAATAACCGAAAATGACTCATCTTTATCATCGTCAAAACCTGAGAAAGCGACAGCCTTTACACCCAAATAGGCTGACATTCTCGCTGCACCGATGGTACCGGATCCAAACCAGTCCGGTCCGATATTGGGACCACTATTAATACCCGACAGCACTAAATCCGGTCTGTCATTACTAAAAAAACCACCCAGTCCCAACAGAACACAGTCTGCTGGATTGGCAGGCATAGTGTATGCAGAGATATTGTTATCTTCATCGAAATATTTGCATGTGACTTCCAGAGTGGATTGATATTTTCCATGAGCGGTATGATTCGATGTTCCGGACCGATCGAATGCTGAAACAATAATTGAAACGCGGTCTGTAACATTTTTCACGCTTTTAGCCAACGCGAGCAACCTGTCGGCATCTTCTATGCCATCATCATTGGTTATCAAAATATGATCAAATTTTGTTTGGCCATAGGTCAAATGGAAACAAAAAAGCATCATAAATATCGGAGCATATTTTTTCATGAGTTTTGCCCTCATTAATTAAGTTTCTATATTTTACGCTGATAAATTTGAGAAAGTTACACGTTAATACTGACGGGGGATTTAATAAAAATGGGCACATGGTCTTATGACCTGTACTCCACCCAATAAAAAACCCCGATCCTGAAATCAGAATCGGGGTTAGAATTTCAATGAATAGAATATGATTATACTCTCTTCACATTGGCGGCTTGTGGCCCCTTGGGACCGTCAGTCACTTCGAACTGTACTTCATCTCCCTCATCCAGCGCTTTAAATCCCTCCTCCTCAATGGCACTAAAGTGAACAAAGACATCCTCCCCTTCCTCTCGTTCGATAAAACCAAAACCCTTACGCCTGTTGAACCATTTTACTTTCCCGGTTTCCATCATGCATCCTTTCTCTTGAAAACAAATTGAATCGTACTAAAGTAATATAAATATATAATTATATTTTTCAAATGCAAGTGTTTTTTCTTTAATCGTGTTTATTCAACCACTAAGACTCGAAGGCTCCAAGTCTATATTATATATCTTTTAATGCCTTTTTTGATTATTGGACCATTAAAATGAATCAGAAAACCTATATGTTTATCTGTTAATTTTAAATGACTCAGTCTTGGAGCCTTCGAGGCTGAATAGTAACCTTTATTTGTCGGGCTTCTTAATCTCCTCAAAAATGCTGGTCACCAACCGTGCTTCGTTCTCCGGGAATTCTCCCTTCACCGCATCCAGATCCTTTCCCTGAGCGACGAGGGCTTTGACCTTCTTCTGCCGTTCCTTCATCCCATCGATGTGATTCTGAATCACCTTTCGATCCGCTATTTCACTGTGGCCGCTGCAGAACTTCTCGACATCGAGCGTTTCCAACATCCTGGTCAATGTGGCTACATGCTGAAACGAATTCCCTCCTTTATAAGAATGGATGAGCTGGGGTCTGCCTAAGAAGATCTGATCGCCCAGGAAGGCCACTTTTTCTTCCGGGAAATGGACCACGGCATCACCCTTGGTATGGCCGACACCAAAATACCAGAGTTCGACCTTTTTTGATCCCAGATAGATGTCCATTTTGTCTTTAAAAGTAATCGAGGGTACGAATAGCGAGAGTTCGGAATTTTCCCAGTCCGAAGCCGATCCATCTCTTCCCGGATGAAAATACTCCTTACGGCAATTTTCATGCGCAATGAAGGTGATAGATCGGGGGTAGTACTGATTTCCCCAAATATGATCTCCATCACTGTGGGTGCTTACCAGATAGGTAATGGGTTTTTTCGTCTGTTTTTTCACCCATTCGAGCAGTTGATTCACCGAATTTTCATCATGCTTGGCAT
>CAZYTI010001069.1:0-2224 GCA_964650065.1 uncultured bacterium | reverse complement strand
AATCCGAACTTACTTCCTTCCTCAGAAACAGCTTCAGGAAGTGCAAAAGCCGTTGATAAAAAGATGCCAAGAGCAAGGATATAGAGGCTGAACCGGAAAAAGGGCTTGAACTCTCTTTGAAGAAAAATGTTCCACCCCAGGAGAAAGAGAAGAAAAGGGAGAATAAGGCAGGGATAACCAATGGTATAGACGTAAAGGGTATAACTGATCCAGGCACCGGCCAAACCAAGCCAATTTTTGACTTGTACGGGTGATCCGCTGTTGGGATAATCACCAGGATGATAGGATACCAGCGCGAGAAGAATCAGCAGGGACATGGCCATCACGAGGATGCCTAAAATTTCACGTCTTCTTCCAACATCCGTATTTTTATTTTGTGCAACCATATTCATTATCCACTTGTTAATACATGTTTTTTAAAAAAATATCAAAGCACCAAACACCATTGGGATTTAAATTCTCTAACTAATCCTTTTTCCTGTGCCCAATTATTTTATTAGAATTATTATGCGCTCAGACTTTCTCTCTCACAAGCGCACCATCATGCAGTAAAGGAACCAGATCGAAGGCATCCACTTCGCCACAGAGGGCTAAATCATCCCCCAACCCAATCTCCCTTAAGTATTTACCCCAAAATGATTCGGCGATCATCCGTTGTAAATCCTTCGAAAAGTAACGATAGAGAATTTCAGCAGTCAAGGTTTCATCACTCCCCTGTACAGAATCACCAGATGAACATGCTTTAACACCAGCAACGATCATCCCGGCGCAAACACCATCTTCCAGAGAAAAACCTCCCTCGTGACCGGAGCAGGCAATAATGCAATCTCTTTGATATTTGACCAAATGGTTGATCACTGCACGCATGTTCACCAATCCCGCGATAAGCACCTCCTCTGCCCCCGTGGCCTTATTCAACATCTGCGATCCATTGGTACTCGTAAACAGCAAAACCTTACCGCCTACGACAGATGCCTCATATTCACCGGGTGAATTCCCCAGATCGAAACCAGGAAGCCGAATACTCCCTCGTTCTCCACAGAGAAGGACGTGGTCTCGCGAATAGGTCCTGGCTCGTTTTCGCGCATCTTCCACGGCAGCAAAAGGAATGATTCTCTCAGCACCATTGGCCAGAGCCGTAACAAGGGTCGTGGAAGCCCTGAGCACATCCACCACCACCACACACTTCCCTTCCCCATTTGTCAGCCGAAAAGAATCCGGACTGAGGGCCACATTAATCTTCATGATCCGCATTCTTGCCACAACTAATTTAGAGTGGCTATGGTTTTTTAAAATTCCTGATTAGAGAAAATTCACCATTTTTTTTCTGGAGGTCAGGGATACAAAGGGAATTTCTCCAATCTTCCCTGCCAATTCTCCATCTCTTCCCTCTTGCCGAAAAGCGACTGCCGTTCCCGGCTCCAATAATCGGTGAACACAGACAAAGCCAATAGGTTTGTTATTTAAAGTGGGCGACATGACACCGCTAAGTACCGTACCAATGACTTCCTCACGTTGTAAGACTTCCCAACCGGGCATGGCCTTCCGCCTTCCTTCAATGACAAAAGGGAGGACAAAAGTTTCTATGCCTTTCGCTTTTTGTTCTAAAAGAACCTGCTTACCTATAAAATCTGTTTCCCAGGATATGGCAAACTCCCATGGGTGCCCCACCGCCACTCGATCCGGCCGCAGTTCATGACCATGAAGGGGAAGTCCCGCCTCGGTTCTGAGGGTATCTCGGGCACCCAATCCACACGGTAAAATACCCAGGTCTTTACCCTCTGAAATGAGGAGATTCCATAAGTCGATGCCGTTTCCCAAATCAGTATATAACTCGAATCCGATTTCTCCGGTATATCCGGTCCGGGATATAAACACCTGCATTCCATTGACATCCGCACTCGGTAAAAACCGAAAAAATTTCATCCCGGCCAAAATTTCTTTATCCATACATTTGGCCATAAGTTTTGGAGCGTTGGGGCCCTGTAGATCTATCTTGACTGTCTGATCGCTCACATTCTCCAATTGCACCTCAGCGGGGACATGTTGCTTCAGCCAATGAAAGTCACCTTCAATGTCACCGGCATTGACCACCAGCATCCAATGCTCACCATCAAGACGATAGATAATACAATCATCCACAACCCCGCCCTCTTGGTTCAGCATAAAATTGTACATGGCCTGCCCATCCACCAACCTTCCCAAATCATTGGTTAACAGTCTT